>JAEMTM010000191.1:0-1939 GCA_016462305.1 Sphingomonadaceae bacterium
TAATCCCGCCAGCTTTTGTCAATTTGGTCGGCCTTGCGCACCATTGCGTCAAATTCAACGCGGCCCGATCCGCCGGGGGGCGATGCCATGTACAAATCGCGCTGATGCACGGCGATCACCTCTGGCGGCACTGTGATAGGCGTACCCATTTGCAGCGTCGCCATCTGATGCTCGCACGCACGCTGGAGCGCCCAATATTTGATAAAGGCATCCGGCAGCGTCTTGCCCATGACAACAGGGCCATGGTTGCGCAGCATCAATATCCGCTTGTCGCCGAGATGCTCGACCAGCCGCACCCCCTCTTCCTCGCGCACGGTGACGCCTTCAAAGTCATGATAGGCCAATTGTCCCATGAAGTTGCAGGCGTAGAAGTTTACAGGTTGCAAGCCGCCCTCAAGGCTGCACACGGCAACGGTTGCGGTGGTGTGCGTGTGGATGATCGCATGTGCGTCGGGCAAGGTGCGATGGAACAGGCTGTGCTGGACAAAGCCTGCTTTGTTTACATGCCACGGGTTATCGACGTCGATCTTGTTGCCATCAATATCGATTTTGATGAGGCTCGACGCGGTAATTTCACCGAAATGCATGCCATAAGGGTTAATCAAAAACGCGCCATCCGCGTCAGGCACTTTGACCGTAATGTGGTTGAACACAAGCTCATCCCAGCCGAACATCGAAAATATCCGGTAACAGGCCGCAAGCTCTTGCCGCGCGGTCCACTCCGCCTCGCTATATTTGCTATTCGACTGTAATTGGGTGGCCATATGCTCTCTCCTGCGCGTCAGATGCGTTGCATTATGAAACGAACAAGGCGTGAGGGCAAGTATTAGGCGATTGGACGAAGGCTGATAGTTTTCCAGCAAGCCACTGCTTCAAACAGCAACCAAGCCCACAAAAAGCGCCATTTCCGCTTGATATTTGGCGGCGACATGGGTAGGGGCCACATCAACACGCCGCCTGTGAACGCGGCGATTTTCGTTTTTACCCTTTCAAAGTGGCGGTTTTCAGCCATTTTACCGATTCGATGCGGAGTTAAGTTTTTTATGCAAATCATGGTTCGCGACAATAATGTTGATCAAGCCCTACGCGCGCTGAAGAAGAAGCTGCAGCGTGAGGGCGTGTATCGCGAAATGAAGCTTCGTCGTCATTTTGAAAAGCCATCGGAAAAGCGCGCGCGTGAAAAGGCTGCTGCTGTCCGTCGCGCGCGCAAGATGGAGCGTAAGCAACAGGAACGTGACGGCGCGAAATAGGCGTCCGCACTCTGCAAAAAAAGCGCCTTTAACTGGCGCTTTTTTTGTGTCTAGAATCCGCGCCGCTTTCTGCTAGTCAGCGCGCAACCCAGCCAATAGGAATTTTTCATGTCTGTCACCGCCGTTCCCATTCAGCCTCTTAAAAAAGGTTCGCTCACCAAATATTGGGCTGCGATTGCGTTGGTTCTCGCTGCGGGTGGTGGTCTTGCTTATTGGGGCACAAGCGGCGTCCGGCAGGAATTTGGTGATGTTGTGACGACGCCATCTGGCCTGCGCTACAAAATTGTGGAAGCGGGCGAAGGCCCCAACCCTACGGACAATGACGTGGTCCTCGTAAGTTATAAGGGCATGTTGAAGGACGGCACCGTTTTTGACCAAAACCCGCAAGCTGGTTTTCCTGTAACGGGCGTCGTCCCCGGCTTTTCCGAAGGCCTGAAGATCATGCAGCGCGGCGGCAAATATCGCCTGTGGATTCCAGCCGCGCTTGGCTATGGCCCAGAGGATCAGCGCAACCCGCAAACAGGCGAAGTTGCCATTCCGGGCGGAAGCGAACTGACATTCGATGTCGAGCTGCTCGAGTTCAAGTCGCGCGCGGAAATCGAAGCAATGCAAAAGCAGATGCAGGAAATGCAGCAACAACAAGGCGGCGCTGGCGGCCAAGCCGGCGGCGCACCCCAAGGCCTGCCGCC
>JAEMTM010000191.1:2039-3178 GCA_016462305.1 Sphingomonadaceae bacterium
GGTAGCCACTTGTTTCTGGCTGATAAAGCTGCCTATAATGTGTCTTAAGAAAACGACAGCCACCACAAGGACTGCATGGGCACCAATCTATGCAAGGCACATGCTATGTGCGTTGACTAATGTTCATCGCCCGGACATCAGGCTTGGGCCAAAAAGGAACTGGGCAGAAACCATCAAGAGGAGCCAAAGTTGAGTATTACCAATATCGTAGCGATGGCGATGCTCTCCGGATCGCTGCAATGCCCGCCCGCTAACGAAGCACCCACCGCAGTTGAAGCTGCGAATGCATCTGCACCTGTCACCGTTCCAATGCCAGTATCGGTTCAGGCCGCCGATAATGCCGGCGTTGTAAGTGCGCCTGTTGCCAATCGCGACATCCCCGCCGAAGAACCATTACCGTCCGACACAATAGAACAGGCCGATTCGGCCACTGCTATGGCAACAGACAAAAACATCATCGTGGTGACCGCAAGAACAGGGCCGCCGCCGGGTGATCCCGTTGAGGCTGTCAATGAAGTGTCGTTCATCGCGGTCCAAGCGATCGACGAAGCAATCATCGCGCCTGTTGCCCAAGGTTACAAAGCAGCTGTGCCCAATCCCATCCGCGACGGAATACATAATGCCATAAACAACCTTGATGAGCCGATCGTCTTTGTAAATTTTTTGCTGCAGTTGAAAATCGGCAAGGCGTTGGAAACTGTAGGTCGTTTTGCGATCAACTCAACGGTGGGTATCGCCGGACTCGTGGATGTCGCGAAAAAGAAGCCTTTCAATTTGCCGCGCCGTCCAAACGGTTTGGCAGATACTTTGGGCTTTTATGGCGTAGGGCCAGGGCCGTATCTTTTCCTGCCAGTGTTTGGTTCGACGACCATTCGCGATCTGCTTGGACGGGTCGTCGACATGTCGCTGTTACCAACGGCAGTTGGAAAGCCCTTTACCAATCCAATCGTATCAGTTTCCAAAGGGATACTTTCGTCTATCGACGACCGGGTCCAGAATGATGACATCCTGACGCGAGTCCAGCAAAGCGGGAATCCCTATGCCGCGATGCGCGAATATTATTTGAAGAAGCGGCAAGCAGAAATTGATGTGTTGAAGGGCAAAAGGTGCAATGCCGATATCAATCTAGCAGATCTGGA
>JAEMTM010000053.1 GCA_016462305.1 Sphingomonadaceae bacterium
GGGGGCTTTGGAGGGTTAAGTTGAACCGAGTTTTTAAGAAAGTTTTCCCGGGCGGGCTTAGCCTTTATGTTTCGGCTTGCTCTTTGCCCCGCCCAGTTTCTTTGATCGGCGGGCTGCGTCTTGTTGCGTTGTTGTTTGGCGGAATGGTTTTTGCCACACTCTGGGCCGCGCCACGCCCCGCTGTGGCCGCGCAGGTCGCGGCGGATGAGGTTGTAACGTCTGATGAGGTTGTAACAGCCGATGTAACATCTGATGAGGCTGTAACAGAGGTTCCCTCGGATGAAACACAGGCTGCATGGACGTTCGAGCGGCTGGTAAGTGAAGTGGCGGCGCGAAATCCGCGTATTCGTTCGCAATCTGCCGCAGCCACGGCCGCAGGCTTTGATGTTTCCGCCGCGCGTTGGCAATTCTTCCCCGCCCCCGCCGTGCAGGTCGAGACCAGTGGAAAAGATCGTCAACTGATCGCCTCTGTCTCTCAGCCTATTTACAGTTTTGGAAGGCTGGAATCCGACCTGAAGGCCGCAAAATCCCGTGCAAGCCTTGCGAATATAAAGGTTGAAGAGGCGCAATATGTGCTGAGTTTTCGGGTGTTGGATTTGTTTGGACAGTTGTTGACGGCATCCCGATCCCTCGACGTGTTTCGCCAAGATTTGAACCGGTTGGGCGCATTGGAGGAGATGATCGGTCGCCGTGTGACAGCCGGCGTTTCGGCACCCGTGGACCTCAACCTGGTACAGACCCGCATACGCCAGTCCGGTAACAATATCGTCAGCCTCACGGCGCGTCAGAACGCGGCCCTTGCTGGGTTAAGCGAGCTTCTCGGCGCGCCTTTGACGGTGCAAGACGTTGTTTTGCCAACGATGACTGCACAGACATTATCGGATGATCCTTCGGTCGCGCAGGACCCGGTTGAACAAAGCCTCAGCTACAGCCCTGTTTTGAAACGCGCGCGCGGCGATGTTGAAGTGGCTAACATCGACAGCGCACGCGCCCTCAATGCCATCAAGCCAACACTCTATGGCAAGTTTGAGCAGCGCATTGATGATGGGCGTTATGACACATCTGCTTTTCCTGCCAGCCGTGTTCTATTTGGCTTGCAATATAGTTTTGGCTCCGGCTTGTCGTCTTTGTCGCGGGTGGACGCGGCTCAGGCGCAGGCCGAAGGTGCTAAACTTTCCTTGGATGCGGCACAGGAAGATGTTCGGGCTTCTGTCCGCACCGACTTAGAAACGCGGGATGCGGCGTCTCGGCTGGTCGAATCCTTGCGCTTAAACCTCCTGCTTCAGGAAGAGACTTTTGGCTCTTACAATCGCCTTTTCCTTGCGGGGAAACGCAGTTGGCTCGACCTTTTGAACGTCGTGCGCGAAGTCACAGAAAGTGAGCGCGCTCTTGCCGATGCAGAAGTCCAATATCTCGTTTCGGACTATCGTCTGCAACTTCAGACAGGGCAGATAAGATGGTAGTTGACTCTGAAAGCGACGGCTTAATAACGATGATGGACGGACCCGACGCCGATGAGGTTGCCGTCGTCGTTTCCTCGACCCGCGATGCTTCTTTTTCGCACGAAGGGCTCATGTGGCTGAGCCAGCAGCTCGTTTCCGCCGGTGTTACAGATTATCGGCTGTTGAGCCGGGATTCAGTTATGCTGGCCCGGCATTTTCTGTTGGAAGATGCGCCTGATTTTCATCAGGTCGCACTTCTTGAACTATTCGAAAAACTGAACATTGAGGCAGGGGACTGGACGACAGAGCTGGCATCGATCGCGTTACCGGCGGTCGCCCTTATTCCTGATCATGGCTATGCCTTTGTGTACGCAGCCGGCGGTCCTGGTGAATGGCTGGTGGAAACGCATACTGGTCGCCGGCAATTCGGCTCGTGGCCTGCGGGAACACTGTTCTTGCCTGCGTCGCCCGCCCGGAAAAAGGCTACGCTGCAAACTGCCGAGGAGTTGTTCGAGACGATATTGGGCAAGGATCGGGCTTGGGTACCCTTAGCCGCCGTTGCGACGACACTGAGTTCGATATTGTTGTTGGCGACTTCGCTATATTCGATGCAAGTCTATGACCGCGTCATTGGCCAGGGTGGCCTGTCAACTTTGATTGTCTTAACGGTCGGCGTTGTCATTGCGATTGTGGTCGAACTGGGACTTAAACTGGCGCGCTCGGCCATTATGGATCGGGCCATCAACGCGATTGATGTGGACGCCTCGGTTTCTGTCTACGCACGATTGTTGTCGGTTCGCTTGGACCAAATGCCGCCAAGTCTTGGGACATTGGCGGCGCAGGTGCGTGGTTTTGAAACCGTACGTGCCTTTGCCCTTGCCAGAATTATCTATCTGGCAACGGACCTACCTTTTGCCGTTTTCTTTCTGCTGATCATCTGGATGATCGGTGGTTTTGCGGTGGCTATGGTCCCGGCTATTGCCTTTGTGATTGCTGTCGCTGGTGGCCTTTCCCTGCGTCGTGCCATTGCCAGACATGCGACCAATGAAATGTCGGTCACTAATATGCGTCAAGGTGTCCTTGTTGAAACGATTCAGTCCGCAGAATCGATGAAGGCGGCGGGGGCAGGGTGGTTGCTGCAGGGCCGTTGGAACTCCCTATCGCGGGAAAGCGCCAATGAATCTATGAAGCTCAAGCAGCTCAATGATCATGCCGCACATTTTTCCAGCCTTATGCAGCAGCTTAGCTATGTTTTGCTCGTCGCCACTGGAGCCTATTTGGCCGTGGACGGCCGAACAATGACGGTAGGGGCGATTATCGCCTGTTCGATTATATCGGGTCGGGTGCTCGGTCCGGTTGCAGCTTTGCCGGGCCTGCTGGTGCAGTGGGGTAACTCAAAAATTGCGCTCGACCATCTTGAAAAACTGTTTGAACTTGAACGCGACAATCATGGCATTCTTCAGCCACTGTCGCCGGCATTTGTTCAAGGTAAGCTGGAGGTCCGCAACGTCGAATTTGCTTGGCGGGGGCAGACAACGCCCTTCGCGTTGAACGGCTTTACGGTTCAACCGGGCGAACGGGTCGGAGTCATTGGATCGGTCGGGTCCGGGAAGAGCACGCTTCTGAAGCTTTTTGTCGGCGTGATAAAGGCGTCGAAGGGTGTGGTGTGTCTCGACGGCATGGATGTGCAGCATATCGCTGCGGATCGGCGGTCAGAGTTGATAGGATATTTGCCGCAGACCACGAGATTAATCAGCGGGACGTTGCGGCAAAACCTGACCCTTGGCCTCCCTTATGTCGCAGAAGATGTGCTGATGGCCGCGATCCAAACCACGGGACTGGCGGAACAGATTGCCGGACGTCCGGAAGGGTTGGATGTCCGCATTTCGGAAGGCGGCGAGGGCCTGTCTGGCGGGCAAAAGCAGCTTGTGGCGCTCACACGTCTGCTGTTGTGCCAATCCTCACTGTGGCTGCTAGATGAACCGACATCGTCTATGGACGAAGGGACCGAGGAGCGGTGCCTTATGGCGCTGAAACGGCATGTTCGATCGGGCCAGACGCTTGTTGTCGTCACGCACAAAGCACGCTTGCTTGACCTTGTGGATCGGCTTGTCGTTTTAACCCCTCAAGGCATCGCACTGGATGGTCCAAAAGACAAGGTTCTGGACGCGTTGCGTCAAAGAGCCGCTGCTGCACAGCAACAGCAGGGCGGCATCGTCACCACCGGTTCAAATCTGCGCTCTTCTGTATAGGCAATATCATGAATATGATCGAACATCTCTCAAAATCGAAGCGCTCGAAGGCTGGCAGCCTTGGTTCGGCGCTGCGTAATCCGTCCCGTGCAGTTATTGTTGTAGTGTCATTGCTGGTGGCGATTACGGCTATCGCCCTCTGGGCTGGATTTGCAGAGATTGATCAGCTCGTGCGCGCGCGCGGTCAGGTGATTGCGGTTGAGCGCACGCAGATGATCGAAGCCACCGATAATGGCGTGCTGGCCGAAATGTATGTTCGCGAAGGGCAGATGGTCAAAAAGGGGCAACTGCTTGCGCAGTTGGACCAAAGCCGGGTCATGGCAGCCTTTGACGATAGCCAGAATAAAGTAGCTGCGCTTAAGGCTGCGCTCGCAAGATTGCGTGCCGAAGTTTATGGTGAGGACCTCAAATTCCCCCCTGAACTTGATGCGTGGCCCGTGTTTAAGGAAAACCAGAGGCAGTTGTTCCAGCGTCGACGCCAGGCGCTGCGCGAGGGCATTGGCGCGTTGGAAACAAACCGGAATCTGGCCGCGCAGGAATTGGCAATTTCCGAACCGCTTTTGGCGTCCGGAGATGTCGGTCAGGCTGAAGTGATCCGTCTAAAGCGGTCTCGCGCCGAATTAGACGGTCAAATTGTTACCTTGCGCAATCGCTTTTTTCAGGATGCCCAAGCCGAAATGGTGAAGGCAGAGGAAGATCTGGCCGCGCAAGAGGAATTGCTTCGCGAACGCACCGCTGTTTTGCAAATGACGGAATTGCGTGCACCGCTCGACGGGCAGGTGAAATCCATTGATGTCACCACCCCGGGCGCCGCAGTTCGTCAGGGTGAGCCTATCCTGCAAATTCTTCCGACATCCGGAAATCTGATTGTGGAGGCTAAATATCTACCCACCGACGTTTCGTCGCTTCGGGTTGGACTTCCGGCGACAGTGAAGCTCGATGCTTATGATTCCGGACTTTACGGCAGTCTTGAAGGCCGGGTGGACTATATCAGTCCGGACACGCTGACCGAGCCCGGCCCTCAAGGTTCGGAGACTGTTTATTATCGGGTTCTTGTGCGCCTCGATCCAAAATTAAACGCAGCAAGCAAAGTAAAAATTAACGCTGGAATGACCGCGACCGTGGAAGTTCGTAGCCGGACTCGCACCGTCCTTAGCTACCTCACCCAACCAATAACGAAAACCTTGTCCACCTCGCTTGGCGAGCGTTGACACTGAATAACGGGGAATTGAATCATGACTGACATTAACAACCAAAATCTTACATCGGATCACAATAGTCGGCAGGCTTCGTCGCAAAGCGTTGCTGCTCCGGACTATCTGCCATCAGTTCAGCTCCCGGTCCAAGCGGTAGGCACTTTGGTTGATCCATTGGGTGTAAGTAAGCAGTCCAAAGGCAAGCGCCGGGGCAAGAAGGCGGCTCCGGCTCAGCAGGATTTGGCCTATGCAGATAGTCAGGAGCAGTCCGCGAACGCAAAGGGCGAAGAAAAGGCATCTGGCGGCGGCGGCGGTAGCAGCCTTTTATATGTGGTAGGTGGTCTTGCTGTAGTTGGTGCCGGTGTCGCTCTGGCTGGAGGCGGCGGCTCGTCGCCCGCTCCCGAACCGCCCAAGGATACAACAGCACCCACCGCACCCACGGTTTCGCTTGCAACCGACACAGGCAGCTCTTCCACTGATCGCATCACAAGCAACGGTCGCATCGATGTTGGTGGCCTCGAAACGGGCGCAACTTGGGAATATTCGACCAATGGCGGAACAAGCTGGCAGGCCGGTACCGGAACAAACTTTACGCTCAGCGCCGGGACATATGCAGATGGCGCAGTTTTGGTCCGTCAAAAGGATGCTGCGGGCAATGTAAGCGCGACGGGTAAACCCGCAGGCGCGGTGACAATTGACGCAACGGCACCTGCGGTCGCTGTAATCACACAGGTTGCTGGAGACGGCATTGTTAGCGCTGCAGAAAAGGCGGCTGGTGTGACTGTGAGTGGTACAGGCGAAGCCGGTAGCAGCGTTTCTGTTGTTTGGGGCACGGTTACGAAGACCGGGACCGTCAATGCGTCTGGCGCATGGAGTGTCCAGTTTGCATCGACAGATGTGCCCGCCGATGGCGCAACGACGGTACGGGTCACATTGACCGACCTAGCCGGAAATGCATCTACCGAGGCACAGCGGGCTGTAACTGTCGATACCCGCGTCCTTATTCAAGGTAATATCGTCGCTGGTCCGCTGGTTGCTGGCCACGGCCTGACCGTTTCTATTTTCACCAGCGCTGGCACGCTTCTTCAGTCGGGTGTCGCCGTTGCAAATGACGGAAGTTTTTCGATACGTGTGTCGGCAAATCTTGGCGATGTGCTGATTGCGAAAGTCACTGACTCCAGCACAGGTGCTGACTATTCTGACGAGGCGACGGGCGCTGCCAAAGACCTTAACGCTGCGCTATTTGCCACCGTGATTGTTTCAGACCTGTCTGCCCCCGTTCAGGCGCAGGTTAACCCGGTGACCACTTTGGCCGCGATCAAGGCTGGTCTCAGTGCCGATGGCAGCGGGACTATCAGCAATGCTGCCGCCGTTCGGGATGCCAATACGCTTGTGGCAAAGGCCCTTGGGCTCGAAAATGTCACCGTGGCCCCTGTTACCACCAATGGCGGTAGCTATGCGCCGTCGGATGGTTTGAGTTCAGGTGAAAAGCTGGGCGCAGTTCTGGCTGCGCTTTCCGGCCTTGACGCAACAAATGCAGGTAACACGCAAACGTCTTTGACATTCTTGGCTGCACAGATCGGTGTTTCTGGTCAGGCACTCAGCGCAGCGGGCCAGGCCGCTGTTATCAACGGCGCCGTAGCTGCCTCGCTACGTACCGATGGAAAGCTTGAGGCTGCAATTTCCAATCTGTTGGCAGCGACGCAGCAGTCAGTTGACCTGAGCATCGGATCTGTCGCGACTGACAATGTCGTTTCCGCATCCGAACTTAATGGACTTGTCCTTTCAGGAACTGTGGCAACAGGGGCGACCTCGGTGGTTCTCAGCCTTGGCAGTAGGACCGCAAATGCTACCATAACCAATGGAACTTGGTCATACGCCCTTTCCGCTTCTGATGCTTCTGCATTGGGTTCGAATGGCGCAAAGGTTTTGGTCGCGACGGCTGTTTTGGCGAACGGACAATCCGTCACTTCGTCGCGGGCAATCCTACTCGACACTGCTGGACCCGCTGCCACCATCAATATTATTTCAGGGAATGATGTTGTAAATGCAGCCGAAAAATTGGCTGGCGTGGTCATTTCTGGAACTGCCGAGGCAAAATCATCCATTCGGTTGAATTGGGGCGGCGCGGCGTTATCGACGCAAGCTGACCTTGCTGGTAACTGGACGTTGACGGTTCCGTCCGCTCAAGTGCCAGCGACCGGAAACACGACCGTCTCGGTCGTTGCAACCGACGTCAATAACAATGCTGGGCAGGCTGTAACCCGCAATGTCGCTGTTGATACGACGCCGCCAACAAAGCCAACCATTAATGTGCTGAGCCAAGATGACGTGCTTGGCGCGCCTGAAGTTGTAAATGGCATTGATTTGACTGGGGTGACTGATCCTGGGGTTAAGGTCCTTCTCAGTTGGGGAAATGGCACTCAATATTCAACCTCTGCCAACGATCTTGGTGAATGGAAGATCCCCATTTCAGCTTCTGGAATTCCAGCGCCGGGTGTGCGTTCTATCACGGTCCAAGCGGAAGATTCTGCGGGTAACTTGAGTGATAATGCAACCCGAGATGTTACACTTTATGGCACCCTTACTGCACCGGTTATTCTGCCCGTTGCGGGCGATAACATTGTAAATGTTGCAGACAGTGCAAATGGGATTACGCTGAAAGGCCTCGCGCCGGCCAATGCTCTGGTTCGCATCGTCTGGGGAGCCACAACTGTGACGGCGGAAACCGATCCGCTTGGGAATTGGATCGCGCAATTTGGTCTTGCGGATCTTCCGGCAGACGGAAATACGACGATTACGGCAACAATAGTTGATGCATCGGGCGCTGAATTTGGTTCTTCGAGCCGGCCAGTTGCGATTGACACCTCCAGCCCGGCCCCAGTTTTGATAGATGCGATAGCGCAGAATAATATTGTGAATGCGCTGGAAAAGTCGGCTGGTGTTGTTGTGTCAGGTACAGCAGAGGCGGGCAGCAAAGTAGATATAACCTGGGGTGAATCCACGAAGTCTATCAATGCGTCCTCTACAGGTGCTTGGACCGTAACATTTGCGGCTGGGGATGTGCCGGCCGATGGTTCGACGAACGTTCAAGCAAGGGCAACAGATTCTGTTGGCAATGTGAGCCCAATTTCGACGCTTCCGATCAGGATTGACTCGGGCGTTCCATTGACGCCTAACGTCAGCTTAGCGGTAGATACAGGGCAGTCTCCTTCGGATAAAATTACCAAGGATGGTAACTTTAGGGTTCTTGATGTGGAGCCTGGCGCAAGCTGGAGCTATTCCACCGATAGCGGTGAAACTTGGGAACCTGGAAGCGGAACGACATTCCGCGTTACTGATGATAGCTATGCAATTGGACAGATACGGGTACGGCAGACTGATGCGGCAGGGAATGAAAGCGTCGCATATTCAAATGCTACTGTCGTAGTGATTGATACCGCCGCAGAAGGTCTGGTGATTGACAGCGTCACCAGTGATAATGTTGTCAACCTTGCCGAGAAGACGGCGGGAGTCACGGTAACGGGGACGTTTGAACCTGGTTCTTCTGTAGTTGTGACTTGGGGTTCAGCGGTTCAGACTGTGGCATCCGTTGGTGCGAACCGAATATGGTCAGTCACATTTCCTTCGTCCGAAGTGCCTGCGGATGGTAGTCGTTCAATTTCTGTAAAAGCAACAGATGTTGCAGGAAACAGCATAACCCAACAATCGGACCCTGCTATTAAGATTGATACGGTTGCACCAAGCGCGCTGGGTGTCCAACTGGCTAATGATACCGGATTGAGTACAGACGGCATTACCAACGATGGTACCATCAATATTAGCAATCTAGAGTCGAACGGCAGTTGGGATTATTCGATCGACTCAGGTGCAACCTGGAGAATAGGCTCGGAGACCAGCTTTGCATTGTCCCAAAGCGTCTATGAAGCGAACACCATATTGGTGCGTCAAAAGGATGCCGCTGGAAACATAAGCGCAAGCTCAGCCATCGCCAGAAAATTGGCCGTGGACACGTCTGCGGTCGGATTGTCGATATCGCAGGTGGCAAGTGATGGTGTCGTTAACATCGCCGAGCAAGCAAGCGGGGTGACAATTTCCGGCACTGCGGAGGCCAATGCGTCGGTTGTCGTCACATGGGGCGGGTTAGATAAGCCGACCACCGCTGGGCCAGATGGTGCTTGGTCAGTTAACTATTCGTCATTGCAGGTTCCAGTCGATGGCCAATATGACATCAAAGCAGTTCAAACCGATATTGCGGGTAATGTCAGCGTCGAAGAAAAAAGACCTGTTTTGGTTAATACTGTGCGTCCCGATGCCCCGCAGATCGCGGCGGTTTCGACGAACAACATTATCAACGGTGCAGAAAAGCAGGCGGGTGTTTCGGTTTCCGGAACCGCTGTCGCAAACGGTAAGGTCGTTGTGCAATGGGGTGCCGCGTCCAAGACAGTCGACGCAGATGGCGCTGGAAATTGGTCTACCCTTTTCGGTGCATCGGACATACCGGCAGATGGATCTACGGCCATTACCGCAACGGTCACAAACGGCATCGGAAATACGAGCGTGGCTTCGTTGGAGCGCACTGTGTTGATAGACACCATTGTTGCGGCACCATCCGTCGAACCTGTGTCTGGTGACGGACGTGTAAACGCAGCCGAGAAAACTGCTGGTGTAACGGTTAGCGGTCTTGCCGAGGCCAATTCGGACGTGGCTGTTAGCTGGGGCACCAAGGTCCAAACTGTAAAATCAAATAAGGATGGCCAGTGGTCTGCGAAGTTCGATTCGGCTGACATCCCAGCCGACGGAAGCGCTACGATTTCCGTGTCGGTCACCGACGCAGTTGGAAACAAATCCAATGTGGTCAACACATCGGTTGTGATTGACACGCGGGCACCGATTCTTCCACAAGTCAGTGCTATCGCCGGTGACGACATTGTCACGTCGGCGGAAAAAACGGCTGGCGTGGTCGTGTCCGGACGCGCAGAAGCGAGCGCCGACGTTACGGCCAAATTTGGCGTTCGTTCTGAGACAGTTAAGGCAGATGCTGCTGGCAATTGGTCAGCAACATTCGCAAGTGCCAACGTTCCTGCCGATGGTGATCAAACGGTCACCGTCACTGCAAAGGATGCGGCTGGTAATATCAGCGCTGCGGCCAGTCGAGTGATCACGGTTGCGACGGCGCAAACATCAGCGCCAGTTATCGCAGTCATCGCGAGCGATAACCGTGTTGGTGCATCGGAAAAAGCCGCGGGCGTTCGCGTTTCCGGTGTGGCTGTTGCCAATAGCGAGGTCATAGTGACATGGGGAACTACCATCAAAACTATATTTGCAAATGCGCAAGGTAGTTGGACTACAAGTTTTGCGAGTGCCGAAATACCAGCCGACGGTGCCTACACGGTGACCGCAAAGGCAAATGGCGAAACCGGTTCGCGGCAAGTTACTGTGGATGCCACACCCCCCGCAGCGCCTTCGCTGGGAATAGCGGCGGCTGATCAAAACCTCGCCGTTGCAACCGGGGCGGCTGGTGCGGTAACTGTGTCTGCAGAAGTCGGTTCGTCCGTCCTCGTTGTGTTTACAACTGCTAACGGAACGATCTCCAAACCTTTGACGGCAACTGGCGCAACGCAGGCTGTTGTTTTGACAACGAACGATCTGACGGCGTTGGGTAATGGCGTTGTGAATGTGTCGGCTACCGCCTCAGGAGACATTAGCGGCACAAGCCAAAGCAGCACGGCAAGCTTTGTGATCGATACGGTCGCACCGGCCGCAGCTCAGCTGTCTGTTGTTGCAACGGATCAGGTGGTGGACATTCTGGAGCAGGCGCA
This sequence comes from Sphingomonadaceae bacterium, assembly GCA_016462305.1. Lineage (GTDB taxonomy): Bacteria > Pseudomonadota > Alphaproteobacteria > Sphingomonadales > Sphingomonadaceae > Sphingorhabdus_B. The sequence continues at coordinate 10,713 of JAEMTM010000053.1, forward strand.
AGGCGTGACCTTCGCAGGCACGGCGGAAGCCAAGGCGAAGATTGTGGTCCAATGGGGTACAAAGTCCAGTAATGCAATTGCGAATGACGCTGGCGCTTGGTCTGCCCTGTTCGCATCGGCAGATGTACCTGCCGATGGGGCTCAAGCTGCCACGATAACAGTGTCAGACGCGGCGAACAATGTAGCCTCGTCAACAGCCACTGTTCAGGTTGCGGCGATGCCGTCTATGGCGTTGACCAAAGGGGCCGAGCTTATCGTAACGAAGGACATTTTTGCATTGTCGGCCAATGGGGTGAGCCCCGCTTCTACGAGCATCACCATTTCCGGTTTGACAAATGGCGAATTCCGCAAGGGTAGTCTCGCTATTACCCAATTTACGCTCAAAGATGTCCAAGATAAGCTGGTAACATTTGTGCATGACAACTCTGTCAACGCGCCGACCTTTAACGTCGCGGTGAGTGATGGCACAACTTCCTCTTCGGCGAAGGCTGCGCAGATTTTCTTTGTGCCGACCAACCTTGCGGGTCTTGATGATAGCCTGACAGGCACGACCGGGTCCGATCTTTTGATTGGTGGGAATGGCAATGACACCATCAGAGGTGGCCAAGGCAATGATGTCCTTTATGGTCTTGGCAGCGGGATTGCGCAGGGCCTTGATAATGACATTTTTGTCTGGGGATCGGGCGATGCCGGCCTTGGTGCTGCGGATGTCATCCGGGACTTTACTGCGTGGAATGGCACAAGCGGTGACAAGCTGGATCTCAAGGCTTTGCTCGTGGGATATCAAGCTGGCACATCCGACATATCGCAATGGATCTCCGTGCAGAATGACGTGACCCTGCCTGGTGCAACAGGTTGGGATGTTGGAAAAACGGGCACGCTTTTGACCATTGATATCGATGGTGCGGGCGCAGGGACCGTAACGCAGACCATTTTCTTGGAGAATGTGTCACTGACGACGACAAATCCCAATCAGCTTGTCTCTGGGGGTGTTATTTTAGCTTAATATAATTTTTGGGGCCGCTTCGGCGGTCTTAATAACTATCGGCTTATCAAATATAAAAAATGTAAAAATGTAAAAATATAAAAATATAAAAATATAAAATTTTGAAACTATTTTTAATTATAGTTTTGAACATAAACTAAGGAACTCAACATGGCACAAGATTTAAACGGATCGACTGTAACTCCTGTTAAGAATATTGTTAAAGTCAATGTTCTGAGGGCGAATGTAAAGCAAACTAAAGTCATTGATACGGACATTGTTTTCGTTCTCGATGACGGTCGAACCGTTTTCATCCGGGATGGCGCGGTCCAGTCTCTTTTGGACAACGGCTTTTCTGTTGAGTTTAGCGACGGCGTTCAGGTTTCGGGGCAAGAGTTGCTTCAATCCGCAGGTGCTGCCGAGATTTCCTCAGTTGCTTTGACG
>JAEMTM010000054.1:0-6945 GCA_016462305.1 Sphingomonadaceae bacterium
CCAGTGCCGATTTCAATGCCCAAAGGCACCGTAAGCCTCACCAAAGGTTCGGCGGCATTGGCCATGACGTTGCGGATGATCTCGCTGGCGGCGGCGACGTCGGCTTGCGGCAATTCGAACACCAGTTCGTCATGCACCTGCAACAGCATTTTGACATGCCCCAGCCCGGCGGCCTGCAATGCGGGGCCCATGCGGACCATCGCGCGTTTAATGATGTCGGCGCTCGTCCCTTGGATCGGCGCGTTGATCGCGGCGCGTTCGCTGCCCTGCCGTTCGGCTTGATTGGGCGAGGAGATGCGCGGGAACCATGTTTTGCGCCCGAAAAGGGTGGTCGAATGACCGCATTCGCGGACCGTGGCCATCGTCTCCTGAATATAATTGGAAATGCCGGGGAAGCGTTTGAAATAGGCGTCGATGAGCGCCTGCGCCTCTTCTGGCGAGGACTCCAGACGCTTTGAAAGGCCCCAGCGCGAAATGCCATAGAGGATGGAGAAGTTGATCGTTTTGGCGCGCCCTCTTGTGTCGCGGTTGACTTCGCCAAACAGCTCAAGCGCGGTGCGGGCGTGGATATCCTCACCTTTTTCAAAGGCGTCACGCAAGGGTTCGACATCGGCAAAATGCGCCGCCAAACGCAGTTCGATCTGGCTATAGTCTGCGGACAAAATGACGTTGCCGGCTTCCGCGATAAATGCGTCCCTGATCTGACGCCCCGTTTCGGTGCGGATCGGGATATTCTGCAAATTGGGGTCGGTCGAGGACAAACGCCCGGTCTGCGCGCCAACAAGGCTATAGCTTGTGTGCACGCGGCCGGTTTTGGGGTCAATCTGTTGTTGCAGGCTGTCGGTGTAAGTCGATTTCAGTTTCGCCAATTGCCGCCAGTCGAGCACTTTGCGCGCGATCTCTATGCCTTGCCCTGCAAGATCCTCCAACACGGTCACGTCGGTGGAATATTGCCCGGACTTGCCTTTTTTTGCGCCCTTATAGCCCATTTTGCCAAACAGGATTTCGCCCAATTGCTGCGGACTGCCAATGGTGAAGGGTTGCCCTGCAAGGCCGTGAATTTCCTTTTCGAGCAATTCCATTTGCACGGCGAATTCGGACGACAGCCGCGCCAAAGCGGCGCGGTCAACCTTGATGCCCAGGCATTCCATTTTGGACAAAACGGGCACCAAAGGACGGTCAACCAGTTCATAGACGCTGGTCGCTTTTTCGGGGCTCAGGCGTAATTTGAGATGGTGCCACAATCGCAGCGTCACATCGGCGTCCTCCGCCGCATAACGGGTCGCGTCGGACAATGGCACGGCGGCAAAACCAATCTGGCTTTTGCCCGTGCCCGTTACGCTTTTGTACGATATGCATGCATGGCCCAGATGCGCCTTGGAAAGCTCATCCATGCCATGCGCCTGACGCCCGGCATCCAAGGCAAAGCTCATCACCATAGTGTCGTCATAAGGCGTGATATGTACATTGTGCCGCGCCAGCACCGACATATCATATTTCAGATTCTGGCCGATTTTAAGGACTTCCGGGTCGCAAAGCAGCGGGCGTAGCTTTTCTAGCGCGGCCGCCATCGGAATCTGCTCTGGCCGTTCGGCGAACATGTCGGTGCCGCCATGCGTCAGCGGGACATAGCATGCCTCACCCGGCGCAACCGCAAGGCTTAGCCCCACAAGGTTGGCACTTGCCGCCTGCAGACTGTCGGTTTCGGTGTCAAAACCAAGCGTGCCGGTTTCACGCGCACGGGTGATCCAATGGTCCAACCGTTTTATGTCGGTGACGCACTCATAGGCGGCTAAATCAATTTTCGGCATGGGCGCAGGGACGGCGGACGCCCCTGTCACCGGCGCGCGTTCCGCGCCGTCGCCTGCGTTCGTCGCCTTGGGGTTGCCCGCAATCGCCTTATTGGCCGTCGCCGTATCCGCGACATGCCCAATGCGCTTCAACAGCGAATTAAACCCATGATGCTGCAAAAATTCGGCCAAAGGTTCTTCGGGGATGGCACCCAGAACCATGTCCTCAATCGCGATGGGCAGCGGGCAATCTTCCTTTAACGTCACCAAAACCTTTGACAATCGTGCCATTTCCGCATGCGCGATTAAATTGTCGCGCATTTTGGATGGCTTCATATCGGGCGCGGCGGCCAAGACGCTTTCAAGGTCGCCAAATTCCTGGATCAGCTTGGTCGCGGTCTTTGGGCCAACGCCGGGGACGCCGGGAACATTGTCCACGCTATCACCCATCAACGCGAGCACATCGCCGACCTTGTCCGGACCGACGCCGAATTTCTCGAACACTTCCTCCGAACGGATGCGTTCATTTTTCATGGTGTCGAACATGTCGATGCACGGTTCGACAAGCTGCATCAGGTCCTTGTCGCTGCTGACAATCGTGACATGCCAGCCAGCCGCGCAGGCCGCTTTGGCATAGCTTGCGATCATGTCATCGGCCTCGACATCTTCTTCTTCAATCAATGGCAGGGAAAATGCGCGGGTCGCGTCGCGGATCATCGGAAATTGGGGCTTTAGGTCTTCGGGCGGGTCGGGGCGATGCGCCTTATATTGGTCATAAATCCGGTTGCGGAATGTCTGGCTGGATTTATCCAACACCACCGCCATATGCGTCGGGCCATCGGCCTGGTTCAAATCATCCGCCAGCTTCCACAGCATCGTCGTATAGCCATAGACTGCGCCCACCGGCTCCCCATGCTTATTGGTCAGCGGTGGCAGCCGGTGATAGGCGCGGAAAATATAGGCGGAGCCGTCAACGAGGTAGAGATGCTTTTGGTCAGACATAAAGCTGCGATAGCAGCCCGTTTTGGCCAAGTCTTTTGCTAATTTACTGCTTTGGCATTGTGCAAAATTTTAGCGCGACCCGCGCCACAAAATCAACCCGCTTGCGATTATGATGCCTGCGCCTGCAAGGGACATGAGGTCTGGCCAATCGCCAAATAATATTATCCCAAGCCCGATAGCGATTAACAGTTGGACATAGGTCATGGGCGCAATTTCTGCGGCAGAGGCGCGCGTCGTTCCCATGAATATCAACCAATGCGCAACGCTTGCGGTGACGGCAACCAACGTGCAGCGGGCGATGATCGTCCAATCGGGCATCCCGACCACAAGCGCGTCAACGCCGGAAAAATGGCCGATAACGGCCGCACTGAAGACGAAGGGCATAGCGACCGACGCCACCAGAAACTGCATCAGCAATGGCGCGCCTGCCCCCGCCACGGCGCGGTTGCCGATAATGACCAATGCCATGCTCATGGCAGCCACCAGCGGAAGCACCGCCACCCATCCCAGCTCGGCAACATTGGGCCGCATGATGAGCAGCACGCCGCCAAAGGCAAGCAAGATGGCCACCCATTTGGTCGCATGGGTGCGTTCATGCAAGAAAATGGCGCTGAAAATCGCCGTAATCATGGGGCTGGTAAACCCAATGGCTGTCGCATCTGCCAAAGGCATCAGAAATATGGAGGAAAAGAAGCAGATCGTTGCCAACGCCACCGAAAACCCACGCAACAACTGCACTTTGGGCATGGGCATGGCAAAACCCTGCCGCCCTTCTTTCAGGAAAAGCAAAGTGCCAAGTCCAATTGCACCAATCGCATAGCGCAGCGCCGCAACAGCGGTACCCGGCCACGCCCCCGCGATAGATTTGATGACCGCATCGCCAATCGACAAAAGCGCAAAGCCGCACAGCGCGTATAATAAGCCCGACCGAGCCGACGATGATGTCACGTAATTTTCCCTAAAAGCTGCGCCGCCTTAATCGGCTTTGGGCAGAATAGAAAGCAGCGCAGAGTTTGAACCAAACATAAGAGTCACGGCCTGCATACCCAAATTGTTCACCATTTTTGGTTAGCACGCCATTATGAACAACAATGGTCCACTGAAGCAGACATCACGGATAAAGCCATCCACGCATGATCTTGCCAGATAGTTTGTTCAAACGCTTGCATGGGATTGCGCATAATCCAGCTTCATCCGGCAATAACGGGCGAAGGAATGATACGCCGGTTTGCATGGACAGGAATCTGCTCGCGCACCCGCTTTATAATGTCGAGGTCCAGATCGACGCACGCTAGGCCGGGCGAACTGCCCATATCGAGCAATATCGTGCCCCAGGGGTCGACCACAAGCGAATGTCCATAAGTTTGGCGACCATCTTCATGAACACCGCATTGTGCCGCCGCGATAATGAATGCCGTGCTTTCAATCGCCCTTGCACGCAAAAGCGTGTGCCAATGCGCCTCACCCGTGGGGACCGTAAAGGCAGATGGTAGCGTAATCATATCAACGCCAGACTTGGCATAAGCGCTAAACAGATCGGGAAAGCGCATGTCATAGCAGATCGCGAGCCCCATGCGGCCAAGCGGTGTTTGCACCATAACGGGTTGTTCTCCGCCGATATACGCGGATGACTCACGCCAACTTTCACCCGACGCCAGATCAACATCAAATAGATGCATTTTGTCGTAACGGCCCGCAATTGCGCCGTCTGGCGAGATTATTATGCTGCGATTGGCTAACTTCTCCGCGCCGTCGTCCAAAATGGGCATCGAACCAATATGGACCCATATCCGATGTCGAGCAGCCGCCGCGATCAGACCTTGCAGTGCCATGCTAACTGATTCGTTTGCCATATATTTTCGAGCCCGCGCACGGTCACGGTCGATCATAATCGCCATCTCTGGCGCAAAATACATAGCCGCCTTAGCTTCGGCGGCGCTGGCAATAGCATCTGCCATATCCGACGCGTTGCGCATCGGATCAATGCAACTTGTCATCTGATGCACGGCTATACGCATGAAAACCCTGATAGATTATATTAAATGTAAAAAGATGTTATTTGATGTCGTTCATTTCACTGGGTAAGCAATATTGTAGGAATTATGCAACACTAGGGAAATTATTTAGAAAGTCGAAATTTTACAAGATTCATGGGTTGAATTCGCAGCGGGACCGTGTATTGGAAGCTCCGAAGTGTAACGCACTTCAGCAATAAGGAGCTCTATAATGCGTTTCGGTAAGATTTCTCTCGCTGCTATTGCGGCCGCTTCACTCGTAAGCGCGCCAGTAATGGCTGAATCCCTTTCGCCAGCTGCAAAGGCAGTTGGCGCTTCCAAGGTAAAGCGCGTAGGCGCTAACGCCAAGGCAGAAAGCAAGCTTGGCGGCGGAAGCGGCGTAATCGTTGCTGTTCTGGCTGCGGCTGCCGTAATCGGTGGTATCGTTATTGCTTCAGGCAATGACGACAATAAACCAAAAAGCCCCTGATTATTTCAGGACTTTGCTTTAATTAGGCGGTCTTCGGGCCGCCTTTTTTTTGTTCTCGAACGTTGATAAAGCGACTCTGTCCGACAGGCTTGCGTGGGTTTGGAAAAAAACAAGATGACACAGAAGCTCAACGTTCTTGTGACGGGCGGTGCGGGATATATTGGCAGCCACGCGGTCTTGGCTCTCATTGACGCTGGCCATCGCCCGATAGTCATTGATAATCTTGTCACCGGATTTCGCTGGGCAATAGCGGATGAAGCGACCTTTTATGAAGGTGACATTAGCGATTCGGACCTTGTTCTAAAAATCATCGGTGAACAGGCCATCGACGCCATCATGCATTTCGCAGGATCGATCGTCGTCCCCGAATCGGTCGAAAATCCCCTAAAATATTACAATAACAACACAGCCAAGAGCCGAAGCCTGATCGAATCCGCTGTCTCTGCCGGCGTTCGGCACATGATATTTTCCTCCACCGCCGCAACATACGGCATCCCCGAATCAAGCCCCGTGCGTGAAGACATGCCGACCATACCGATCAATCCCTATGGGACGTCGAAATTGATGACGGAAATGATGCTGCGCGATGTCGCCGCTGCGCATGATTTCAATTATTGCGCCTTGCGTTACTTCAACGTTGCCGGGGCGGACCCTTTGTGCCGGACCGGCCAATCCACCGTTGGCGCGACCCATTTGCTAAAAATCGCGGTGGAGGCGGCCTTAGGCAAGCGCGCCAGCGTCAGCGTGTTCGGCACGGACTATGCGACGGAGGATGGAACGGGCGTGCGCGACTATATTCATGTCAGCGACCTTGCATCGGCGCATGTCATCGCTTTGGAGGCGCTTGTGGCCGACCCGGAACGCAGTCATACGCTGAATTGCGGATACGGTCATGGCTATTCGGTTCTACAAGTGCTCGATGCCGTTGACCGCGTGACCAACAATAGATTGGACCGCAAAATGGAGGGCCGCCGCGCTGGCGATCCTGACGCGCTCATTTCCGACAATAGGGCGATCAAAGACCGTTTTGGCTGGCAACCGCAATATGATGACTTGGACAAAATCGTCCAACACGCGCTCGCGTGGGAACGGCGGCTGACCGATATTCAGGGCACATAATCGCTCACTTGCGCTTTGGGCGGATGTTTCCCATATTCCGGCTTATGGAAACACAATCTCACGCAAATCCGGTGACATGGTATGGCACCACCATATTATCCGTCCGCAAAAATGGCAAAGTTGTGATTGCTGGCGATGGCCAAGTGTCGATGGGCCAGACGGTGATGAAGCCAAATGCCAAGAAGGTGCGGCAATTGCATGATGGCTCCGTCATTGGCGGGTTCGCAGGGGCGACTGCCGATGCATTCACCCTTTTTGAACGGCTGGAGCGCAAACTTGAACAGCATCGCGGGCAATTAATGCGTGCGGCGGTCGAATTGGCCAAGGATTGGCGGACCGACAAATATCTCCGCAATTTAGAAGCGATGATGATTGTCGCCGACAAGGATGTGACCTTGATCCTGACGGGCAATGGGGATGTGCTTGAGCCGAATGACGGCATTGCGGCAATCGGATCGGGTGGGAATTACGCCTTGTCGGCGGCCCGTGCGCTCGCCGATTATGAGACGGATGCGGAAAAAATGGCGCGACATGCCATGAAAATTGCCGC
>JAEMTM010000054.1:7045-12051 GCA_016462305.1 Sphingomonadaceae bacterium
CGTAATGAAAAACGCACTGACCCCAAAAGCCATTGTGGCTGCACTCGACGAACATATCATTGGCCAAGCGGACGCAAAGCGGGCGGTTGCGGTTGCGCTGCGCAATCGCTGGCGTCGCCAGCGTCTCGGCGCGGATTTGCGCGACGAAGTTACCCCCAAAAACATCCTGATGATTGGCCCCACGGGGTGCGGCAAGACCGAGATTTCCCGCCGTCTGGCCAAGCTGGCCGGTGCGCCATTCATCAAGGTCGAGGCCACCAAATTCACCGAAGTCGGCTATGTCGGCCGCGACGTGGAACAAATCGCCCGCGATTTGGCCGAAGAGGCCGTGCGCTTGGAAAAAGAGCGCCGCCGCGAACATGTGCGCGAAGCCGCCGAGACAGCGGCGATGGAGCGCATACTGAAAACGCTGGCTGGCGACACCGCCAGCGAGGCGACACGCGAAGCATTCCGCCAGCGCATTCGCGAGCGGCACATGGACGAGGTCGAAATTGAAATCGAAGTGTCCGACAATCCAAAGATGCCGATGGAAATACCGGGCATGGGTGGCAATGTCGGGATGATCAATCTTGGCGAGATGATGGGCAAGGCCTTTGGCAAGGACAATCTGAAACGGCGCAAGATGAAGGTGCCCGATGCGTGGAAGAAACTGGTCGAGGAAGAATCCGAAAAGCGCCTTGACCAAGACGATGTGAACCGCGTCGCGTTGGCCGATGCAGAGGCCAATGGCATCGTATTCTTGGACGAAATTGACAAGATTGCGGTGTCCGATACGCGGGGCGGCGGCTCGGTCAGCCGCGAAGGTGTTCAGCGCGACCTGCTGCCCTTGATTGAAGGAACCACCGTCGCGACCAAATATGGGCCGATGAAAACCGACCATGTATTGTTCATCGCGTCGGGCGCGTTCCACATTTCCAAGCCAAGCGACATGTTACCCGAGTTGCAGGGCCGCTTGCCCATCCGCGTCGAACTGCGCGCGCTGGAGCATAAAGACTTTGTCCGGATCCTGTCCGAAACCCGCGCCAACCTGCCGATACAATATACCGCATTATTGGCGACCGAAGAAGTAACACTGGAATTCAGCGATGACGCCATCGACGCCATTGCGCGCATTGCGGTGGACGTGAATGCTTCTGTCGAAAATATCGGCGCACGGCGCTTGCAGACCGTCATGGAAAAGCTGCTTGAAGACATTAGCTACGACGCCGAGGACCGCAAAGGCGAAACGTTGAAGATCGATGCGGCCTATGTCAGCAAACAGCTTTCGGGCATCGCCAAGGACACGGACCTGTCCAAATATGTTTTGTAACGGTTGCCGCGTTAACGCGAGACAGCCGCGGCGGCGCTATCGCCCGATTGCGGGGCAACGACGAGCTTCCACGCCTTGTCCTTAACAAAATAGCGTTTTGCCAATGACTGCAAAATGGCCGGCGTTACATCTTTATAGTCGCTGTACAGCTTGCCCAATGCGACAAAGCGCTCTGGGTCATAGGTCGCCCCTTTCAACTGGTTCAGCCAAAATGTGTTACCCGACGCCGCGCGCTCAATGGCTTGCTTGACCGGTTCCACGGCGCGTTGCAATTCGTCGGCGCTGACGGGATTGGCAATTAAATCCGCCGCAATAGCATCTGCAAAGGCGAAGAAACGGTCCACATCGGCAGGCTTAACCTGCGTATACGCCATTAAATACCCGCCGCTGTTAAAATCGAGCGGCCAGTTGGCGGCCATGTCGGGGCTGTAGCTCGCGGCTTGTTCAGCGCGGAATTTTTCGAACAAACGGTCACGGAAGATTGCCGCCAATGTTTCCAACTGCCGCCCCTCGGTAATGCCGCTAATGCCGCCGCCCGTTGGCCAGGCCATGACGGCTGCTGATTGATCGCTGGCCCCGCGATGCATCAGGCGAACAGGCGCAGCCGTGGGCGCAGGGAAACGCAGATCGGTTGCCGCTGCTGATACGGGCAAAGGCGCACGCGGTGCCATCGCACCGAAACTTTTTTCCAGCGCCGCTACCGCTACTGCTTTGTCGAAATCACCGAAAAGCAGAACTTCGACAGGACCCTGCGCCATCAAAGGCTGCCAATAGGATTCGAACTTCGCTGCATCAATTTTTGCCACTTCCGCAGGCGTCGCCGCCTTCCAACGCGCATCCTTATTGCGCAGCAGATATTCCAGATCACGTTGCAAGACCGACGTTGCCGACATTTCAAAGCTGGCATAACCTGACGTAGCCAACGCCTTGGCGCGTTCAACAGGCGCGGCATCCCAACCGGGGTGCTCCAGCTTTGTTGCGATTAAGATAAGCTGGTCAGCAAGATCATCTGGCCGTGTGTTGGCGGCAAATTGGAAGGCGTCGTCATCGACCGAGAAATTGAGCTCAATCCGCCGACCGTTGACCATCTGGTCAATTTCGGTGCGCTTGATATTGCCAATGCCATTTTCAGGTAGAACCAACGGCCCTGCCCATAACAGATCGCCTTTGTCCGGATTTACCGCCTGATACCCACGGCCAAAACGGACCAGCACACGAATCTGGCCGCTTTCGGCTTTGTTCGGATATAGCAAGGCGCGCACACCATTGGAGAGCGCGAGCCGGGTCATATCCAAGCGTGGAACGGTATCTTCGACCACCAGCTTTCCAGGGGCACCCAATTTGGGCAGCGCGGCAAAGCCAATATTGTTTTCGGACAGGCGCGCCGTTGTGTTTGCCGCCACCGCTGTATTCAAGGCCGCCAGGGCGCGGTTATCGGCGTCGGCTATCGTGACGGGCGAAGAGACCATCAACCGTGTCACATCGGCGCTAAAAAGCTTCTGTGTGGACTCCAAAAGCCGTTCGGGTGTGAACTTGTCCTTCATGCCCTCATACATCACAACGACGGTTTTAGGGGCAGCCACCGTTTCGCGAATATCGACTGCGCGAACGATGTCATCGGCCTGTATGGCGGCGGCTTCGAACGGATAGCTGTCCAGCATCGTGCGCAGGGCATTACCGAACAATGTCTTTTCCCGGTCAATATCCGCAACCGACGGCGGCGTCGCAACCGCATCGGCAATGATTGCGCGGACGTCACGCGTCGCGGCCTCCCATTGGTCGCCGACGGGCGTCAGTGAAACCAATGTCGCATCGGCGGTGCGCGAAATATCTTCCTGCGCGATCTGTGCAAATAGATAACTGCCGCCATTGCGCGCCTGCACCTCAAGCCTGCGGTTAATGATTTGCAGCGCCAAGGCATCAATCAGCAATTGTTCATTATAGAGCATCGTGTCGTTCACTTTGCGCCAGGGCCGCAGATAGGAAAGGCTGACCGTATTTGGCAATGTCGGTTCAATCAGCACACGCGCAGGCGTTCCTTGCGGGCTGGGGTCGCCAAAATCTGGCTCCGGCGCGCTTTGGCCTTTGCCCTTCCAATCGTTGAAATATTTCTGCACCAGATTGGCAAGCATGGCTGGCTCCATATCGCCAGCCATGACGACAACGGCGTTTTCGGGGCGATACCAGCGGTCATGAAAGGCGCTGAGGCGGACGGCATCTGCCGCCTGTAGCGTTTCGGGTGTCCCAATGGTGGACCGGTTCCCAAGGCGCTGCCCCTGAAACGCATGTTGTCGCAAAGCATCGCTGTAGATCATCTGCGCGCCGCCATTCTCGCGCAATTCGGCCAAAACAATCGCGCGCTCGGCATTCAGCGCGGTTGGCGAAATCCGTGGATTGCGGATCATGCCTGAAATGATTTTCACAGACTCATCCAGCTTTTCCGCCGTCGCATTGGGCAAATCGAGCTTGTAGACGGTTTGAGTCGGCGTGGTTTGCGCGTTGCTATCGCTGCCGAATGTTACGCCGAACCGCTGCCAAATGCGCTTTGCCTCACCATCGGGAACAAAGGTTGATCCGCGGAAGGACAAATGCTCGATTAAATGGGCAAAGCCTTGCTCGTCATTATTTTCATGCAATGCGCCCGCGTCGATCCGCACCCGAATGGACACTTGCCCCGCTGGCACATCGTTTTTCTTAACCGCATAGCGCAGACCGTTGGGCAGAACACCAAATGTCCATGTGTCATCCACAGGGACGTCGCTGCCTTCATACAACCATGGCTGCGTAACCGCCTTGGTTGCCGCCGGCGCGGCTTGCGTGGCTTGCGCATAAGCGGTGGTGGAAAGCAGCAAGGCCGCCAAAGCGAGAGCATGTGAAAATTTGCGCATTACTGTCCTCATAACCGAACGAAGGCTTGACCGCAGATGAACGTCCGAAAAAAAGCCACTTTTGTCATCACACGCCCGCCTCGTCATCCTGAACTTGTTTCGGGATAACGCACAGATGTCGATTTGTTATCCCGAAACAAGTTCGGGATGACGAAAAGATTTTCCAGACATGCCGCTTAGGGTCAGGACCACTTAAATTCCACCGTCAACGGTGTTATAACCCAAACCGCGCAGACCAAGTTGCAACGCCTCAACACATTCCGCCAATTTATGCGCATCGGTGGTGCGCACGACGAAATTTGCACCGACCTTGCCCTCACGGAAAAACGGGTAGCTGCCGATCTGGCATCCCTCATGATGCTTTTCGGTATCGGCAAGCAGCTTGGCCACTTCGCTTTCGGCGACCCAACAACCGATTTGGTGGGACAATAAGGGCGCGCCGCCCTCAAGCGTGCCAGTGAGTGCGTCCAACATACCAGCGGTGATGTGCGGAACGCCCGCCATGATGAAGATATTGCCATGCCGGATACCCGGCGCACCCGACATTTTGTTGGGGATGAGGTCCGCGCCCTCGGGCACCCGTGCCATGCGCAAACGGCCCGGATTGATCCCGCCGCGTGTTTCATAATAAGCGTGCAACGCCGCGCTTGCCTCTGGATGAATAACAACATCTACGCCCAAAGCAGCCGCGATTGCGTCCACCGTAATGTCATCATGTGTCGGCCCTATGCCGCCTGTCGTAAACAAATAATCATTGCGCGCGCGAAGCGCGTTCACGGCCTCGACAATCGATTCCTCAACATCAGCAA
>JAEMTM010000192.1 GCA_016462305.1 Sphingomonadaceae bacterium
CTTGCAATTCGATAAGGTCGCGGCCATATGCGGCGTGGGAGTCGGATGGACGTGGCACTCGCCAACCTGGTCAGATCCTGACGGAAGCAGCCACAACGAATTCGCTGCGGGTCATTCGGCTCCTACTTTTCCCCCTGTTTCGGTGGAGAAGACTTCGACAAAGGTCGGTGATGCTTCTAATATGATGATAATGCCCGACTCCGACAGCCCAGATTTCGCATCACGCGACCCCGATATGCCCGATGACGCATTGGGATTGGGGCTGAATTTGCCACCAGTTGCCCAGTCGCCAGCGGCACCACCGCCCACCGCGCCCGTCCCGACCGGCGGCGCGGCCTACCGCGTTTTGGCACGCAAATACCGGCCACAGACTTTTGCAGAGCTGATCGGGCAGGATGCCATGGTGCAGACGCTTGGCAACGCCATTAAGCGTGACCGGCTGGCGCACGCGTTCCTGATGACTGGCGTGCGCGGGGTGGGAAAAACCTCTACCGCGCGGCTGATTGCGAAGGCATTGAACTGCGAAGGCCCCGATGGGCAGGGTGGCCCAACTATCGACCCGTGCGGTGTGTGCGAGCCTTGCGTAGCGATTGCCGAAGGGCGGCATATTGACGTCCGCGAAATGGATGCCGCAAGCCACACCGGCGTTGACGATGTGCGTGAGATTATTGAGGCGGTGCGCTATTCCGCCGTATCCGCGCGCTATAAAATTTACATCATCGACGAAGTGCACATGCTTTCGAAAAACGCGTTTAATGCGCTTTTGAAGACGCTTGAAGAGCCGCCGGGCCATGTGAAGTTCCTGTTTGCCACGACCGAGGTGAACAAGGTTCCGATCACCGTATTGTCGCGGTGCCAGCGTTTTGATTTGAAGCGGATTTCGACCGAGAAGCTCTCGGCGCACTTTGCGGAAATCGCCGCGAAGGAAGATGTCGCCGCCGAGGCGGAGGCACTGACCCTCATCGCGCAAGCGGCGGAAGGGTCGGTGCGCGATGGCCTCTCGATCCTCGATCAAGCCATTGCCCATGCCGATATGGAGGGCGACGGAAAGGTGACCGCCGCGCAGGTGCGCGACATGTTGGGGCTTTCCGACCGGGGCGCAATTCGCCGTCTGTTCGGGCTTATCCTGATAGGCGACGCGCAGGCGATGTTGGCGGAGGCGAAGAACCAGTATGTTTTGGGCGTTGAACCGCTGGCGATGTTTGCCGGGCTTTTGTCCGAGGTCCATCGGCTCACACTCGCAAAGGTTGGCGCGCCGCGTGATAAAGCCTTGGATGCCGAGGCTGCGGCCGTGGTCGAGGATCATGCCGACCGTTTATCCTTCCCCGTTTTGCACCGTCTGTGGCAGTTGTTGCTGAAGGGGCAGGAAGAGGTCGCCCGCGCTTCTGTTCCGCTTGATGCGGCGGATATGGCACTGCTGCGTGTCGTCCACGCCGCAACTTTGCCTGACCCCGGGGAGCTGGCCAAGATGATTGGCGAAGGGGCGTTCACGGCTGCACCGCCAGCTTCCGCGCTCACCGCGCGCGATGTTCCGCCAACCGCCAATGTGCAGACATTGATGCCAGCGGATTTCCCTGCATTGCTGGAAAGATTATCGCGCGATGGGTTTGTCAGCCTTGAAATGACCATGCGTGACGTGGTCCGCGTCGTGGATTATGCGCCGCCTTTGCTGGCCTACCAGTTGGCCGGGCCGGTTGCGCCGACCTTTGTGGCCGAATTGCGCGATGCCTTGGCCAAGGTCACCGGGACCCGGTGGGAACTACAAGAGCGCGGCGGCGAAGCGGCACCAAGCCTGCTGGAGCAAGAGCAAGCCGCAGCCGAAGCGGACAAACATATCATATTGGAGTCACCTTTGGTCAAAGCTGCTTTCGCCGCGTTTCCAGAGGCGGAGCTGCTCGACAGCGACGAAAATGGCATGAAATGGAGCAAGAGCGCATGAAAAGCATGGAAGAGATGATCAAGGCCGCGCAGGAAGCGGCCCAAAACATCCAACAGCAGATGGAGCAAGCGCAGGCGACGCTTGACATCATTCAGGTTGAGGGCGTCTCCGGCGGCGGTCTTGTTAAAGTCCGCGCGACCGCAAAAGGCCGCATTTTGAACGTGGCGCTGGATGACAGCCTGATCGTGCCAGCGGACAAGGGCATGTTGGAAGACCTGATCACAGCAGCCTTTAACGATGCCCGCGAAAAGGCGGATGCCGCCAGCAACGCCGAAATGAGCAAAATGTCCAGCGGCCTGCCACTGCCGCCCGGGTTCAAATTACCGTTTTAGGCCGTGAACGCATAAACAGAGAGGCTTTGGTGCCGTATCCCGTTACGGCTTTTCCCCAATTAAATGCGCTCCACCGAAGCACATGCATTGAAAGCGCGTACAAAGCGCTCATATTGAGGGGGAACCGGCGGGGCACCATTTTGGGTGATCGCCAATTGGAGTATCTATGGACCTGAACCTTCCATTATTGCCGTTGCGCGATATTGTTGTTTTCCCCGGCATGATTGTGCCTTTGTTTGTCGGACGCAACAAATCGGTGGTTGCACTTGAAAAGGCGATGGCCGCCAACAAAGAGATTTTTCTGGTGGCCCAGCTTGACCCTGCCGAGGATGATCCTGACAAGGATGATCTGTATAATATCGGCGTAACTGCCGCTATCATGCAGTTGTTGAAACTGCCCGATGGCACCGTGCGCGTGCTGGTCGAGGGCAAGCAGCGTGCTGAATTGCGCGACGTTCTGGAACGCGGTAACGATCATGTCGAAGCCAATATCAGCCTGATCACCGAACAGAATGCCGAAGGGCCGCAGGCTGCTGCGTTAATGCGGTCGGTTACCGAACAATTTGAGAATTATTCGAAGCTGAATAGGAAAATGCCTGCCGAAACGGCGGTGCAACTGACTGAGATTAAAACACCATCTGCGCTTGCCGATGCGGTGGCGGCGAACATACAATTGAAAGTGGCGGACAAGCAGTCCTTGTTGGTCGAGGCCAACCCGTTGCGCCGCCTGGAGATGACCTTTGCCTTTATGGAGGGCGAGCTTGGCGTTTTGCAGGTGGAGAAGAAAATTCGTGGCCGCGTGAAGCGCCAGATGGAGAAGACCCAGCGCGAATATTATCTGAATGAGCAGATGAAGGCCATTCAG
>JAEMTM010000055.1 GCA_016462305.1 Sphingomonadaceae bacterium
ACAAACGCCCCAAAGGGCACATACCACCAGCCCAAGTCGATGACGGGGCCGTTGACAAACGGCAGATATAAATTGCCGCCCGATTGCCAGACAATCAACGATACCGCGACGCCGGCAATGGCAAATTCCCACAACAACCGGACTGTGCCGGAAACGCCCTTGTGGCTGCGTTTCGTGACCTTGTCATAATCGTCGAGAAAACCGACTATGCCAAAGCCAGCGGTCACCAATAAACAGGCCCAGACATATATGTTTTTCAGGTCCATCCACAAAAGCATCGAAATGCCGACCGACACCAAAATCATTAATCCGCCCATTGTTGGCGTACCGACCTTGGCCAGATGCGATTGTGGCCCGTCGCTGCGAATGGGTTGGCCCTTGCCCTGACGCACGCGCAGCATGCTGATAAAGCGGGGTCCAATCAGCAGGCCGATGACCAATGCCGTGGCAATCGCCGCGCCCGACCGGAAACTTAAATAACGGATAAGGTTAAAAATACCCGGAAATCCAAGATATTCGGCCAAAACATATAGCATCAGTTTTCCCCACCCGTCAGCGCGCTGACGATGGAGGAAAGTCCCATAGAGTTGGAACCTTTGACCAAAACCGTGTCCGATGCGCAAAGATATTGTTGCAGGACGCCAAGTGCCTCCTGCGCGGTTGCGCAATGCGCGAATTCCTTTGGTCCCTCAACCCCTGCTTTCAACTCTTCGGCGAGAATTTCCATCTCTTTACCGACGAGGATCGCAAAATCCACCTTTGCGGCGGCCAAGGGCACAGCAAGCGCGCGGTGATAATGATCACCCTTTTCGCCCAATTCCTTCATCGAACCCAAAACAGCGATACGCCGTCCGCCGCCCGACAGTCCCAACTGGCCAATCGTTGCGGCCATGGAGGCCGGATTGGCGTTGTAGCTTTCATCGATCACATGCACATTGCCGCCAGATATGGCCACATCATGCCGCGCGCCGCGTCCAGATAGGCCGCCCATTTCGGCCAAGGCCAGACCCGCAGACGCCAGATCACCGCCAGCGGCCAGCACCGCCGCCAACACCGCCATGCTATTGGCAATCCAATGCTCCCCCGGTTGCGACAAGTTGAAGGACAACATCGCGTCGCACAGTTTTGCGGTGATCAGCGTGCCATTGCGGGCCGTATTGACATGGTCGATAACACGGACATCGGCGTCGGGGCTGAAACCAAAGGACAATATCTTGTTGGTGTAATGTTCTGCCGCAGCACGCAGACGCGGATAATGCACATTATCCGCAGGCAGGATCGCCGTGCCGCCTTCGACCAAGCCTTCGAATATCTCTGCCTTGGCGTCGGCAATGCCGCTTTCATCCTTGAAAAATTCAATATGCGCAGGGGCGATGGTGGTGATGATGGCAATATCGGGCCGGACAATATGGCTCAGCGCGCGCATTTCACCTGCATGGTTCATACCCATTTCGAATATGCCAAAGTCGCAATCTGCGGGCATCCGCGCCAGACTTAAGGGGACGCCGACATGGTTGTTGTAGCTTTTAACCGAACGGTGCGCGCGGCCGCGTGAACATCGGTCCAACGCGGCAAACAACGCCTCCTTCGTCCCTGTTTTGCCCGCAGAACCCGTCACGCCAATGATCTTTGCCTTGGTCCGCGCGCGCGACGCATGGCCCAATGCCTCCAATGCCTGCATCGTATCGGCGACACGGATATGCGGGTGCGGCACTGGCCGCGACACAATTGCGCCTGCTGCGCCATTGGCAAATGCCTTGTCGACGAACAAATGCCCGTCGGTCTCCGCGCCCTTCAACGCCAGAAACAAGTCGCCTTTGCCGATTTCACGCGAGTCAAAGGCAATGCCCGTAACGTCAAAATGCCCCGACGCTGTGCCGCCCGTCGCCGCCAGCAGTTCTTCGAATGTCCACAATGGGGTCATGCCGCGCATTCCCGCGCAACTTCGACATCGTCAAAGGGCAAAACACGGCCCATGATGATCTGTCCTTGCTCATGCCCCTTGCCCGCGATCAGGACGATGTCGTCCGGCTCGGCATGTTCGATGGCAAAGGCAATCGCGTAACGCCGGTCGCCAATTTCATGCGCGCCCTTTGCACCCGCCATCACATCCGCACGGATAAGCGACGGATCTTCGCTTCTCGGATTGTCGTCGGTGACGATCACAATGTCGGAATCCGCCACGGCCACCGCGCCCATTTCCGGACGCTTGCCAGTGTCGCGGTCGCCGCCAGCCCCAAATACGGTGATGAGCTTGCCCTTTGTATGGGGACGCAAGGCCGCAATGGCCGCGCGCAAGCCGTCGGGTGTATGCGCATAATCAACGTAAACGGGCGCGCCGCTTTTGGTAATCACCGCACGCTCCAAACGTCCGCGCACAGGCTGCAACCGCGCCAAATGCGACAGCAGGCTTTCGACCTCTCCACCGCTTGCCATGACCACGCCTGCCGCGACCAAAGCGTTGGCGGCCTGATACGCGCCAATCAGCGGTAGCTTCAATCTGTGCACATCGCCCTGAATACGCAGTTCAAGGGTCTGCCCAAGCTGGGTCGGTTGGCGCGATAATAATTGGATGCCCTTGCCCTTTTCACCGACCGTAATCAGGCGGAGTTCGCGTTTGCGCGCGCGGGCAATCGCTTGGTCGGACCAAGCATCGTCGGCCCAAATGACGGCGCAGCCGCTTTCGTCAACCACCTCATCAAACAACCGCATCTTGGCTTCAAAATATGCTTCCATGGTCCCGTGATAATCGAGATGGTCGCGGCTTAAATTGGTAAAGGCCGCAACCGAAACTGGTACGCCTTCGCTGCGATATTGGGACAGGCCGTGGCTTGATGCCTCGAATATCGCATGGCTGACGCCTTCGCGCGCTAGCCCCGACATATTGGACAGGAAGGTGACGATGTCGGGCGTCGTCAGTCCGGTCTTGGCCTGATCCGACGCCGTGGTAATACCCAAAGTGCCAATCGACGCCGCTCCATGCCCCGCCATGCGCCAAAGCTGCCGCGTCAGTTCTGCGGTCGATGTCTTACCATTGGTTCCGGTGACGGCGGCAACATGGTCTGGAAAAGGTTGGAAGAATTTTGCCGCAAGACGCGCGAAGGCTTGGCGCGGGTTGGCTTCGGCAATGTGCATTGCGCCGCGCACCACGGCTTCGGGACGTGCGACAACGGCAATGGCACCAGCGGCAATCGCATCGTCGATAAAATCTTCGCCGTTAAACGCAGCGCCTTCAAATGCACCAAAAACGGTGCCGGGCGCAATCTTCCGATGGTCGATGGCAAAGCCGGTCACTATTTTGTCGGCACATGCCAATTCGGCACCGCTTACCAATTGCCCGAGCTTCACTATTGCTCTCCCTTCGCCTTCCACAATAATGGCATCAGTTCGGATACATCAACATCGCGTTTCATATCCGGAATGATCCCCAATAATGGACCAATGCGAGTCACTGTTTTCTGCACGACCGGTGCAGCGGTATAGCCTGCGGTCCGCTGAAAGCTGGATGCCTCGGTGCCCTTTGGTTCGTCCAGCATAGCAAGGACCACATAACGCGGATTGTCCATCGGGAATGCAGCGGCAAAGGTTGCGACCACGAGATTGCGGCTATATCCGCCAATGCCGGGTTTTTCCGCCGAGCCAGTTTTTCCGCCGACGCGATAGCCCAAAGCGTCGGCATTCTTGCCCGTGCCGTCGACCACAATCATGCGCATCATCTGACGCATCCGCGCGCTAGTTGCGGCCTTAAACACCCGTTTGCCGGGGATTTTGGCTCCGGCCTTTGTCTTGAACATCGTCGCCGGCCGATAGATGCCGCCATTGACCATCGCGGCATAGGCGCTGGCCAAATGCAGCGGCGTTACCGAAATGCCATGGCCATAGCCAACGGTCATATTGGTAAGACGGCCCCATGTTTTGGGATAAAGCGGCATCGCTTTTTCGGCGAGCTCAATGTCTGGACGCCCGTTGAAATGCATCGTGCGCAGCATCGCGTCCATGCGGGCGGCACCCAAATTGTCCGCGATTTGCGCGGTCACAATGTTCGAACTGTGGATCAGCGATTCTGGCGCGTTGAGCCAACGGTCCGAAGGGTGCAAATCCCGAATTTTGAACTTGCCGACCTGAAGCGGCTTGGTCGCATCATAACGCAAAGACAGGTCGCGCACCGTTCCTGCGTCCATCGCCGCTGCCACCGTCAGCGGCTTAAACGTAGATCCAAGTTCATAGACACGGTTGGTGACATTATTGGTTTGCCGCGAAATCGGGTAGCGGCCATCGACTATATTTTCCCCAAGGTCGGGGATGTTGGCGAAAGATGGCCGGTTCGGGTTGAATGATGGCAGGGTGGCCATGGCGATGACTTCGCCCGTTTGCACATCCAGGATCACGCCCGCCGCACCCTTGGCAGTGGTTGCAGCCATGCCGGATGCAAGCTCGCTTTCAAGCGCGGCTTGCACGCGGACATCCAACGCAAGGTTCAACGGCGCGGAACGCTTTGACGGGTCACGCAGATAGTCATTCATGACCCGCTCCATGCCCATCGCGCCTTTGCCGTCGCGATTTACAAAGCCCAAGACATGCGCCGCCATATCATGCTGCGGATATAAGCGCGTGGCCTCACGCGGGAACTCGATGGCGATTTCGCCAAGGCTGTGCACCTGCCGAACTTGCTCTGGCAACGCACGTTTCCGCAGATAGCCGGGCTTGCCTGCGGTCAATTTGGCATAAAATTCAGACGCGGGTGTATCCGGAAAGATTCCCGCCAATTGGTTTGCCAATTGTTTGCGATCACCCAGAATATCTTCCGGCTTTACCCAGATGGCATAGCCATAGATGCTGCGCGCCAAAGGAATGCCGTTGCGGTCCACAATGTCGCCCCGTTCAGGCACATATTCGGTGCTCGTCGCACCATATGCCCGCGTGCTCTCAAACAATGCCAAGGTGGCAAGGCGACCAATTAACAGCACGACAAACATGCCAAATGCCAGCAACAGGATAAGCATGCGCCAAAACCCGTGCGCCGCAAAGGGTGGCGCGTTGACACCGCTTTTCCGAGTGGTTGTGCGGGCCAGTTGGGGGTTCATTACCGGCGGCGTTCGTTCGCGGACTTAGCGGAAATGTCCCGTAACAGATCGTCGGACAAAAGCGTTTCGTCCATACGCGCCAGTCGCTCGGTCCGGGTCTGTTCAACCTTTGGTGCCACGGGCTTTGGCGCGGCGCGCTTTGTCGGCTCGGCGAAAATCGGGGCCGCAACGGCCGTTGCAATCGCGGTCGACTTTTTCACCACGGCCTCAATCGTTGGCGCAGGGTTCGCCTGATTCGCGCTGGGCGCAACGTCAATATCTGCAGAAGCCATCATCACTGGTTTCGTCTGTTGCAGATCTCCGGTCAGTTCTGCAAGTGCAGCTTCACCACTGACGAATTGTTGCGCCGATGGTGGCTGATAGCCGTACAAAAGCTCATTCCATTCCTCCAACTGCTGAAGGCTGGCACGCGTCCGGATTTCCGCTTGAAGAAAGCTGATTTCCCGCTTTGTTTCAAGAATTTCTCGATCAACCGACACAAGATCGCCGTGCGTCGCCGCAACATTGAGCGACAAGGGATATAACAGAATGGCAATCATGAAAACCAAAGCCAACCAGCCAAGATTCTGAAGTTTTTTCATTGCGAGACTCATGCTGCAAGTCCTCCTGTTGCCCATGCGGCGGCGTGTGTGCGGGTTGCGGAACGTAAGGTTGCCGACCGTGACCGTGGATTACGCGCCAGTTCAGCGTCCGATGGCCGAACTGCCTTGTCAGCTTTATCAAAACTGGGGGCCGGGCCGTCGCGACCAACCAATGGCACATGGCGCGAACCTGCGGCTTCTGCCCCACTGCGGCGGCGCAAAAATTGCTTTACGATGCGGTCTTCAAGACTGTGGAAGGTGACGACAGCCAAGCGACCACCCGGCTTCAACATGCGTTCGGCAGCCTCAAGACCGTCAGTCAGCTCATCCAATTCGCGGTTCACATGAATGCGGATGGCTTGAAAGGCGCGGGTAGCGGGGTCTTTCGGCGCGCCGGGCTTGTGACCGACGGCCTTGCGGACGATCGCGGCCAATTGCGCGGTGGTTTCTATGGGCCGCGCAGCGACAATCGAACGCGCAATGCGGCGCGAACGATGCTCTTCGCCATATTGGTAAATAATGTCGGCAATGTCTGCCTCTTCGGCGTGGTTGACGAAGTCTGCCGCCGTCATGCCGTCCTGACCCATGCGCATATCAAGCGGGCCATCCTTTTGGAAAGAAAAGCCGCGCTCAGCGCGATCAAGCTGCATCGACGAAACGCCAATATCCAACACGACGCCATCGACCGACGAAATGCCGTCGGCCATCAAGACATCGTCCATGTTAGAAAAACAGGCCGCGTAAAGACGCAAAGCGCCTTCACTGCGGCCCGCAAGGTTAGCACCTTCTTTAAGGGCATCGGGATCACGGTCGAACGCGTAAACGCGCGCACCGCCAGCCAGTATCGCTTGGCTGTATCCACCTGCACCGAAGGTACCATCCACGATCTCAGCGCCAGGGGTGATGGCAAGAGAGTGAATTACTTCATCCAGTAAGACTGGAATATGGGGGGCTGGAGCGCTCATTTGTCCCGCTTTGTCTGGGACAGCCAATAATTCAGCTCATCCTTAACGGGATTAAATGCCGCAGGCGCTTCTTTCAGGAAGACGTCGGGGTTCCACAGCATGAAATGCGTTGTCGCACCAAAAAAGAAGGCGCGATCTTCAATGCGACCGAAATGCTTGAGCATCGGCGAAAGCACAAAGCGGCCACTGGCTTCAAATGCAGTCTCGAAAATGGAGGATGCTGAAACGCCTGCGATTTCGCGGTCAAATTCGGTACCGCGATTAACGGCGCTTTGCCATTGCGCCTCAATATCGGCGCGCAGCTTAAGCCGCTCGGAGCCGCCAAAGCCGATGAGGCACGGCAAGGTGGAATGGCGCGATATGCACACGCTGTTGCTGCCGCTGGATTGCTGGACGCTGTCGCGCAGTTCAGCGGGAATGGTCGTGCGGCCTTTGGCATCGACATTCGACACCCCCGAACCTGCAAAGACGACCAACGCTGACACTAACCGCACACCTCCCAAAAAAAGAGCGCGGATCTCTATTCATGGCGAAGCATATCGCCATGCGGACGCCGTAACGACCGACAGAATCAGGAATCCACCCCTTGATGCCTGTGCATAGCAAGGGATTTCATGGATGAAAAGAGGGATTTTATGGAAAAACTATCTCATTTTTGGCAAAAACGTCAGAATTCCGGTGTTTCTTGTACATCGTTCCAAATCTAGGTTGCATAATGGACGCAATTTTATGGTGCCCAAAACGCCAAAATCGACGGCTTTACCGATGATTGCGGGACTATTTTTTCCATCGTCCTTCATTTTCCCACAAAATCCCCGTCCAGTCCCTTATTGCCTTGCAGAGCTGCCAAAAGCGCTTGCAACAGGGCCATGTTGGCAAATTCATCCTTGCCGGTGAGGACCCGCATCCCCCGCCCTTCCCAAAAGGCGGCGTCGAGAAAATCGGCATCGGCCACAAGAATAGCGCGCCCTTTACCAATCCGGCAATCCGCCAACAGGCCTTTCGCCAATATTGCGCAGCGGTTCTTGGCAGTGCTCTGTTTGGGCAGCCATTCCCCAGGTGTTACCGTCCGGATATTGAACGCGCCAATCTTGCGCATGGAAGCAGGCCCCTCAACCTCAAGCGGCAAGACCAGCTCCACCCCCCAATAGTTTAACAAGGGCGACAGCATCGACGTAAACAACGGACGCCGTTTATCGCCCAAGGGGTAAAGGCTTCCCCATTGCAAAGCGGGGTCCGCAAGTATCAACACAAGGCCACCTTGCCGCACCCAATTGTCGATCCAGACCAGTTCGCTTGGTGCAAAGGCCCGCGGTTGCGCGAGCAGAAGCATGTGCTTAGGCCTTGACGCCCAAGCCTCCAGATCGTCGATGGGCGTGATGTCATAATGCACGCTGAGACGCGTAAAGGCAGGATGCGGGGCGGCGTCCTTGGCCAGATCCGCCTCAACACCCCCCTCGCTCCATACCAGCGGCAGCGTCGTCATCAGTCCCAAGCGCGGCTTTGGCCGACTGTCCGCTGGACGCGTAGTGGCAAAGCCAGCGAGCAAAAGCAAAAACGTAAATGCCGCCAACAAAGCGGCAAGCAGCCACTTTCTAACGCCGAACTGGGCCAATCTATCAATCACCAAACAAATATCACCGTGCGGGCGCGGATGAACGCGGCGTTTGCGCCGCATCTTTGGCGGCTCTTTCGGCGTCCGTCTCCTTGGCCACCGGTGTAACGCCCAGCTCCGCCAGCGGTTCATCCGGCGTCGCGTCCTTGTCCGCTGTCAGGGGCGCAGCGTCAGGCACGCCGCCTGTTTGTGGCCCGTCACTCACCCGGTCCAAGACCATATTGGCCAATGTCACAAACAACAGTACCACTACGAGCCCGACCAGCCCTACCTGAATACGCTGAATTGCGGATTGCCTTTGTTCGACCATATGCGTTCTCCTTACACCCCAATATGGCTTTTAGCTGTCTTGCTGCCACGGCATCACGGGCAGGTTTTTGCTGCGCATCCACGCCGGATTGTAAATGGTGGACAAATAGCGAAAGCCCGTATCACATAATATCGTCACAATACGCTTACCCGGCCCCAGATGCTTTGCCAGCGCGATGGCACCTGCGACGTTGATCCCCGAAGATAGCCCAAGGCAAAGCCCCTCCTCCGCCAAAAGCCGCCGGACCCAGACAAGGCCCTCTTCATCGGAAATGCGGAATTGCGTATCAATGGGCGCGCCGTCGAGATTGGCGGTGATGCGCCCCTGCCCAATGCCTTCAGCGACCGAGCTGCCTTCCGCGCTTAATTCGCCGCAGGCATAATAATTATAGAGCGCCGCACCATGCGGATCGGCCAGAGCGATGGTGACGCCCTCATCCTTTGCCTTTAGCCCAAGCCCGACGCCAGCGATCGTCCCGCCCGTGCCAACGGCGCAGATGAATCCGTCAATACTGCCGTCCATCTGCGTCCAGATTTCTTCGGCAGTCGTTTCAATATGCGCGCGGCGGTTGGCAATATTGTCGAACTGGTTTGCCCAGACGGCATTTTCGGCCTCCTCCGCCAGGCGGCGTGATGTGTGCACAAAATGCCCCGGGTTCGCATAAGGCGCAGCGGGCACAAGCACGAGCTCTGCACCCAAAGCGCGCAGCGTGTCCTTTTTCTCCTGACTCTGCGTTTCGGGCATGACGATGATCGTCTTATACCCAAGCGCATTGCAAACCAAAGCAAGGCCAATGCCCGTGTTACCAGCCGTGCCCTCGACGATTGTCCCGCCGGGCTTCAACAGGCCCTGCCGTTCGGCGTCGCGGACGATGTAAAGCGCGGCGCGGTCCTTTACCGACGCACCGGGGTTCACATATTCGCATTTGCCAAAAATATCGCATCCGGCTTCCGCGCTTGGCCCTTTCAGGCGGACGAGCGGGGTGTTGCCAATCAAATCAAGTGTTGAGCCAAGCGTGTTCATATCAGCGATAGCTAGGCGCGTTCATGGCCAATCGCAAGACGGTCTAGGGTCAGGACAATATGCGGGCCAAAGGCGAATAACATCGCAAAATCTATTTCAGGTGTTGTTATACTATATCATTGCGCGTAATGCTTTGTTCATTCCTTCGCTTTTATGGATGTCTTCACCTCATGAAAACTGCCCCACTTCTCTCGATGTCCGCAAGCGTTACCGCATTGTCGCTGGCATTGGCCGCGCCCGCTTATGCCCAGCAAGGCAACTCGGCTTCGACCGAAGCGCGTATACAGTCCGACGACTTTCACGGGCCCGACGACATCGTCGTCACCGCGCCGTTCGTTGAACGCCTCGACATTCTTTCCGGCACGTCGGCGATTTCGGGCGAAGTGCTCGCCGAAAAAACCCGCGCGCAATTGGGCGATATACTCACCAGCCTGCCCGGCGTTTCGGCGACGAGCTTCTCGCCTGGCGCATCGCGGCCCGTGCTGCGTGGGTATCAAGGGAACCGCGTTGCCGTCCTCACCGACGGCATTGGCAATATCGACGCCTCCAACACATCGGCGGACCATGCGGTCACCATCGACACGTTGACGGTCGAGCGGATTGAGGTGTTGCGCGGGCCAGCCGTCCTCTTGTTCGGCGGCCAAGCCGTTGGCGGCGCAGTCAACGCGCTCGACAAGCGAATCCCGCGATCCATCCCCGACGAAGCCATTCACATCGACGCGCTGGCCGGATATGGCAGTGCCGCACGCGACTGGTCCGGCGGCGCGTCGATTGATATGCCGATCACGGACCGAGTCATCGTCCATCTCGACGGCAGTTACCGCAACAGCGATGATCTGCGTATCGGCGGCTATGTCCTGTCCCCCAATTTACGCGCTGAGGTCCTCGACTTCGCTGCCGAAGAAGCCAGCGAAGGCAATCTGGATGAAGCGGCCGAAGCAACCGAACTTGCCAACCAAAGCGGCCGCATCGCCAATAGCGCCGTGACAACATGGACCGCCGGCGCTGGCATCGCGTTTATCGACGACAGCGGCAATCTTGGCGTGTCTTACAGCATTTACGACACTGATTACGGCATCCCTGCCCGCCCCGGCGCATCGCACGCCCATGCCGCCGCAGAAACCGCAGAGGAAGCACCTGTCACCATCGGCTTGCGGCAATATCGCCTCGACTTTCGCGGTGCAGTCAATTTGGGCGACGGCTTGTTCGACAAATTGCGCCTACGTGCGGGCTATGCCGATTATACCCATACCGAATTTGAAGGCGACGAAATCGGCACCATATTTAATAGCCAAGGCATTGAGGCGCGCGCCGAATTTGTGCAGAATGACCGTAATGGCTGGCGCGGGGCAAGCGGCGTCCAATATCAGACCCGCGATTTCGAAGCGATTGGAGCAGAAGCCTTCGTCCCGCCCAACAAGACGCGCCAATATGGCCTGTTCACCTTGCAGGAATATACCAAAGGCAATCTGGACGCCGAAGTCGCTTTGCGGTTCGACACCGCCGAACTGAGCGCCAACATATTGGGCTTAACGCGCTCGTTCAACAATGTCTCCGCCGCATTTGGCCTTGGCTACCATATTGGCGATTTGAAGATCGGCGCGAATATTTCGCGGACCGGCCGTGCACCAGCGGTGGAGGAATTACTCTCCAACGGACCGCATATCGCAACGCAGGCCTATGAAATAGGCGACCCTAATCTGAAAAGTGAGCGCGCTTGGAATGGCGAGCTCTACGCCCGGTATGACACGCCGGGGACCGCGTTCAGCGCAACACTATACACCAACCGCTTCGACAATTTCATTTATGAGGCCGACACCGGCAAGATCGAAGACGATTTGCCCGTATTCAAATATTTCCAAAATGATGCCAAGGTTTGGGGCGTGGAATTTCAGGCGTCCAAGCGCCTCGCCAGCTTTGGCAGTTCGGACCTGTCGGTCGATGGCGTTGCGGATTATACACGCGCAAAAATCTCGTCCGGTGGCGGCAATGCCCCGCGCATCCCGCCCTTGCGTTTGCTCGGCGGCATTGAATTGACCAATGCACATTTTAACTTACGCGGCGAAGTCGAATATAGCGACGACCAGACAAAGACCGCGACATTTGAAACGCCAACTGACGGTTTCACTTTGGTCAATGCTTCGGCGACATGGCGGCCATTCGGGCGGGATCGCAACATTGCGCTGATTGCGTCGGTGAACAATATCTTCGACGTAACCGCCCGTCGTGCCGCATCCTTTACCAAGGATTTCGTCCCTTTGACCGGTCGTGATTTCCGCGTGACAGCCCGCTTGAGCTTCTGACCATCCGATATTGTTCATGCAACACCGTCAAGAGCGTGGGCGAAGGCACGAGAGGTGTCTCGTCTTCGCGCGACACGAACGGATTTTATCCATGTGCATAGCCTCTGCGTCCTCTGCGCCTCTGCGTGCAAAATGGATTCACGCAGA
>JAEMTM010000193.1 GCA_016462305.1 Sphingomonadaceae bacterium
CGTTCTTGCCTTCGGCAACGGTCAATGTTGCGATTACACCAATGGCGGACATGCGGCTGCTCCTTGTTTTCTTATGTGCGATTAGAATATTTCGAACAGGCCAGCGGCGCCCATTCCGCCGCCGACGCACATGGTGACGACACCATATTTCGCACCGCGACGCTTGCCTTCGATCAAGGCATGGCCGGTGCAGCGTGCGCCCGTCATGCCATAAGGATGGCCAATCGAAATCGATCCGCCGTTGACGTTCAGCAATTCGTTTGGAATGCCCAATGTGTCGCGGCAATATAGCACCTGCACCGCAAAGGCTTCGTTCAGTTCCCAGATGCCGATATCGTCCATCTTGAGGCCAAAACGCTGAAGCAGTTTCGGAATGGCAAATACGGGACCAATGCCCATTTCATCGGGCTCCGTCCCTGCAACCGCCATGCCGACATAACGGCCAAGCGGGTTGAGACCCTTTTTCTCGGCCAGTTTTGCTTCCATCAGGATGGAGGCGGATGCACCGTCGGAAAGCTGGCTTGCGTTGCCGGCGGTGATCGTCATATCGGGGCCGAGTACGGGCTGAAGCGCTTGTAGGCCGGCCAACTGCGTATCGGCGCGATTGCCTTCATCCTTGGCTATGGTCACGTCTTTTTGGCTGACTTCGCCGGTTTCCTTGTTCACGACGTTCATGACTGTGGTCACGGGCACGATTTCGGCATCAAAATAGCCAGCGGCTTGTGCAGCGGCGGTGCGCTGCTGCGACTGCAGGGCGTATGCGTCCATCGCATCGCGGCTGATATTGTACCGCTTGGCCACGACTTCGGCGGTCTGCAGCATCGGCATGTAAATGGCATTGTGCATTTCAACCAATTCACGGTCTGGCTGAACGCGCATTTCCTTGGTTTGCACCAATGAGATGGATTCTTGTCCGCCAGCGGCCATCACATCGACATTGTCGACAATGATCTGCTTTGCCGCAGTCGCAATCGACATCAGGCCCGACGAACATTGACGATCCATCGTCATGCCCGATACCGATACGGGCAGACCAGCGCGCAGCGCCACCTGGCGTGCAAGATTGCCGCCTTGCGTGCCCTGTTGCAGCGCGGAGCCCCAGAGAACATCGTCGATTTCGCCGCCTTCTATGCCAGCGCGCGCAACAGCGGCGGCCAACGCATAGCTGCCGAGTGTTGGTCCGGAGGTTGCGTTGAACCCGCCGCGATAGGCTTTGCCAATGGCGGTACGGGCGGTGGATATGATTACTGCGTCACGCATGAGAGAGATTCCTTAAAGTGAAAATTATACGAAAAACTGGCTGATCCATTCCGCCTGAAGAGCAGGCTTTTCCTCGCCCTCAATCTCGACAGTGAACTCAAGCGTCTGCTGCCATTGGCCGGGGCGTTTTTCGGCAAGTTCAAGCAGTTTGAAATGGCCGCGCACGCGCTTGCCCGAACGGACAGGGGCGAGAAAACGGGTTTTGTTGCCACCATAATTCACGCCCATTTTAACGCCCGCAACCTTGGGGCAATCGGACTTGGCGCTCATCACCGGGAACAAGGACAATGTCAAAAAACCATGGGCAATGGTGCCGCCGAACGGCGTTTGCTTGGCCATTTCTTCGTTGATGTGAATGAATTGATGGTCGCCCGTTGCATCGGCAAATTTGTTGATCATGTCCTGATCCACCAAAATCCATTCCGATACGCCGATATTTTCGCCAACTTTGGTCGCGAGTTCAGCGGGGGTAATTGCGGTCATATGGAGTCTCCTGCTTCTTTATTTCGTCGTATCGTGGCGGTTTGAAACGCGCAATACAAGCCCCGCTTGTTTGCCGTTACGGCATGCTAGCGGCTCTTTGACCGATAGGACCGCGAATCAGCTTTTTGAACGCGCCTCGGCACTGGGTGGCGCGGCATAGGGCATCACCAACTTGCCATCGGGCGCGGCGGTGAAAGTCGTCTGCGTGGGATAGGCAAAAGAAATCCCTTCGCGGGCAAAGCTATCGAGGATCGCGATACCAATATCGTGGCGTGCCTGAAACATCTCTTCGACATCATCGCTTTCAATGTCGAACACCACATGGAAATCGAGCGCGCTCGGACCGAAATTGTTGAATCCGGCGCGGATGAATTGCGCTCCATTGGCCTCAACCGCTGCACGCAAAACATCCGGCACACGCCGGGCAAGGGCAGGGGGTGTCTGGTACACAAGCGTCAGCACGAAAGTGACCCGCCGATACAAGGTCAGCGTGTTGTTGGTGATTTCTTTTTCGAGCAATTTGCTGTTCGAAATAATCTTTTCTTCACCCGTCAGCGCGCGCAGTCGTGTGCTTTTCATGCCGATGACTTCAACCCGCGCAATGGTGTTGTCATAGGACACCGTGTCTCCGCGCCGGAATGGCTTGTCGAAAATGATCGAGATGGCCGCAAACAGGTCGGAGAAAATACCTTGCGCGGCAAGGCCAATCGCAATGCCGCCAACGCCAAGACCCGCAACAAGGCCCGTGACGTTCACACCCAGATTATCAAGCACCACAATGGCAGCGATGGCAAATAAGACAAAGCTGACGAGCAGCCGGATCAGCACCATCGCGCTTTGCAACGTGTCATTTTCATGAACGCCTTCGCCTGCGCGCCGCTCAATCAAGCCCAAGATGATTTCGCGCAGCCAAATGGCGACTTGAATGACAATCGCGATGGTGAACAAGATATCGACGGTCTGAGTCAGTGCCGCTGGCGCATTGGCGATTTGGTTGACCAGTTCAATCGACACCATGACGCGGAAAAATTTGCTCGTCCGCGCCAAGGTGCGGGCGACGATGGATTTCAGATGGGCGCGGTGCGCGCTGGCGCGCGCGACATTTGCGGCGATTCTTTTCAGCCAGCTTAGCGCAACAAACACGATGATGGCCGCCACCACGGCAATGCCCAGCTCGACATAATTGGTCTGCACCCAATTTGTCAGCGCGTCCCAATAAGTTTGGAGACGCGGGCCAATGGCTTGTGGGGTGAACTGCGCTAAGGTCGGTGCGGATTGTGTGGTCATGCACCTTGTTTACGGTCGTTGGCGACGGTGCACAAGTTTTGCGGTGG
>JAEMTM010000056.1 GCA_016462305.1 Sphingomonadaceae bacterium
ACATTCTTGCCCAACACGGCCTGCGTGACCCAAAATCCCACCAGCGATGCCGAGCCAGTCAGGAAAGTGCCCCAAATAATGTCGAGGATGGTAACTTTCATGCTCCACACTTTTAACGTGGCATAATTGGTCAAATCATAGGTCATATAGCAAAAAAAGCCCATCAACGCGCCCCAAATGAGCGCGGTCTGCCACTTGCCCGTCATCAGCGCTGGCCCGACAGCGAAGATCATCATGCCCAAAATATACAGCAGGTAAAAAATGATCGCCGGCCCCAAACGGAAACCATTCTTCATCATCATTTCGCCGATTTCTGGCTGATACAGCCGCGTGTACATGGTCCGCAGCCAGACGCTGTCGATGGCCGCAAAGGCGATGCCAGTTGCGATGTACCCAATGATATATTTCATCAGCATTTTAACTCTCTCCTTACCGCCATGAAGTTGCCCGCCATTGGGCACAGGGTCAAGGCCGCCAAAGGACTTTAGACTATATGGGTGCCGTCAACGCCGCATCGCGAAGGCCACGCCAGACGTGAATAGCCTGCACGGTTTCGGCAGCATCATGAACGCGGACAATATGTGCGCCCTGCTCCACTGCTTTCATGGCGAGGAAGATTGAACCGCCAAGACGATCAGTTGCGTCCGCCGCATTCGAAAGCGCACCAATCAATCTTTTGCGGCTTGCGCCAAATAATAAGGCGCAACCCAGTCCATGATAGATTGCCAGATTGTTGATGATCGCCAGATTATCGGATAGTGTTTTTCCGAACCCGATACCCGGATCAACCAATATTGTTTCACGCGACAACCCTACAGCTTCGACCGCCGAAACCCGCTGTTCAAGCCAGTCGAATACATCGTATACGACATCATCATATTTACCGTCTTTATGCGGGTCGCTGCTTTGGCTCGGGGCATGCATTAGGACCACAGGAACATTGCTCTTGCGCGCGACTTCGACGGCGCGATCATCGTATAAAAGCGCCGAGATGTCATTGATCATCGTCGCGCCAGCGTGCAATGCACCCTCCATCACCAACGCCTTGCGCGTGTCGATGGAGATCGCAACCCCAGTTCCAGCGAGCCTGCGGATCAGCGGCACGACGCGATTTAGCTCGTCGCCTTCCCAGACCAAAGGCGCACCGGGCCGCGCAGACTCGCCACCAATGTCAATGATGGCCGCACCCGCGCTCGACATCGCAATGGCCGCTTCGGCCGCAATTTCCGGGTCTAAATTCTTGCCCCCATCCGAAAAACTGTCTGGGGTCGCATTGATAATCGCCATGACATAAGGTTGATCAAGCCTAAGCATACGCGTGCCCAACTGCAATGGAGCGCGGGGAGCCGTAATGCGGTCGAGCAGCAACGCGCACCGGTCGCGGGCAGACTGCGGAAGGGCCGCCACAAAAGCGTCCCATTGGCGAACGGGCACCAACTGCCGCTGCGTCGATGTGATGTCGCGTGTGATATATTCGATTTGCGAGAACCACAGCATGGTTCCCGCCAAACGCAAGCTCTCACCTTCGTGCCTTTGGGGACTTTCGACAAAGCCAGTGGGACGAAGGTAGATTTTTGTCACGGCTCGGTTGCGAGCAAATAGGTTTGGCGCAGGTCGTCAATCGGCTTCATTGCGCCATCGGCGGCGGCATAGTGCCAATAGGTCCAACCGTTGCAGCTTGGCGCGTTTTGAATGCTCGAACCGACCTTGTGGATCGACCCGTCCACCACGCCGCAGTTGATAGAGCCATCGGCGCGCACCATCGCCTCAAACTGACGCTTGCGGTCAAACAGTTTCGTGCCGGGCTTGAGATAGCCAGCCTCAACCAATTGGCCAAAGGCGACCTTTGGCGCGGACTTTGGCGACTGCATGGTTTTGATGGCGCTTTCGTCCAGTGGCAACGCCGCCGCGATCCTCTCTTCGGCCACTTCGCAATAGACGGCCTCACGCTCGCAGCCAATCCAGTCACGGCCAAGACGCCGCGCAACTGCGCCAGTTGTGCCCGTTCCGAAAAACGGATCGAGTACCACGTCACCTGGCTTCGTACAGGCCAGCAAAATACGGTAGAGTAATGCCTCTGGCTTTTGCGTTGGGTGGGCCTTCACACCATTGCGCTTCAACCGCTCTTGCCCGCCACAAATGGGAATCAACCAATCGGACCGCATTTGAAGTTCGTCATTCAACGTCTTCATCGCGCGATAGTTGAAGGTATATTTCGACTTCTCGCTTTTCGATGCCCAAATGAGCGTTTCGTGCGCGTTGGTAAATCGCGTGCCCTTAAAATTGGGCATTGGGTTGGATTTGCGCCAAACAATGTCGTTCAGAATCCAATATCCAGCGTCCTGCACCGCCGTGCCAACGCGAAAGATATTGTGGTAGCTACCAATCACCCACAGCGAGCCATTGGGCTTCAATATGCGCCGCGCCTCGGCCAGCCATTCGCGGGTGAATGTGTCATAAATCGCAAAGCTGGCAAACTTGTCCCATTCATCATTGACGGCGTCGACCTTGCTATTGTCAGGGCGCAACAAATCCCCGCCCAGTTGCAAATTATAGGGCGGATCGGCAAAGACCATGTCGATGGAGCAATCAGGTAAGGAGCGCATGGCCGCAATGCAGTCCATCCGCAAAATCTGATTACGCGGTAGTTCATGTGCCGGTGCCAGCTTTGCTTTTGTGGCTGGTCTAATCTTCTCAATAACACCCATTGCGTGGTCCCTTTGGCGCTTACCAAATTGCGATGAGTCAGCGCGGCGCTTGGGTCAAGGTCGTTGATGGTTCGCGATTCCTCAGAACAGCAGTCATGATGCCGTCACATAAGCGGAACGAAACGAGTCCGGCACAATATGTGGAGTCTTGCGATTCTGGGCAGACTCAACCCCTAGTGGTGTTACCCGAAGGACTCACTGCCCCAAAAAAATTACAGCAAAAGCAGTTGTGCGACCGGCGCGAAGCTTTTCCGGTGCAACGGCGTCGGACCATGCGCCCGCAGCGCGGCCAAATGGTCAGGCGTGCCATAGCCTTTGTTCTTTTCCCAACCATAATGCCTATGCTGCTCGGCGGCGGCGCACATCATCCGGTCACGATGCTCTTTGGCGATAATTGACGCCGCTGAAATGCAGGGCTCTATGGCGTCACCGCCGACTATGGCACGCGCCGCCCAACGCCATTCGCGGCATCGGCCCATTGGCGTCATGTTACCGTCCACCAGCACTTCAAGCGGATCAGAACCAAGTTTCGCGCACAAGGCATCCACCGCCAAGGTCATGGCCAGCATTGTTGCGCCAAAAATATTCAGGCGGTCAATGTCCTCCACCTCGACAACGCCAACCGCCCATTGGCAGTGGCGTTTGATCGCGGCTTCCAACTCCGCACGGCGCACGGCGGTTAGTTTCTTGCTGTCGTCCAGTCCAGACGGGCGCGGTTTGGACAATAATACCGCCGCTGCGACCACCGGCCCCGCAAGCGGCCCACGCCCAGCCTCATCGACGCCGAAAATCATATCCGCCAAGCAGGATAACGCCGATTTTCACCAGCTTTGTAGAGGCAAACCATATTCCCCGCAGGGTCCAGCAAACGCGCCTCACGCCAGCCCCAGCTTTCATCCTGCGGCAATTGTTCAAAGGCGTAGCCTTGGCTAACCAGCTCCGTTACCCACGCATCGAGGCGCTTGCTTTCAAAATAAATTATGGTCGATGTCGCGATGTCGTCACGTTGCTGTATGGAAAAGGTGACGCCATTGGGCGCTTGTAATCGCGCATAGCCGCTGGAGGGGCTATCAACGATTAACGCAAGCCCAAGCGCCGTATAGAAGTCCAACGACGCCGCATAATCGCGGCAACCCACGGTCACATGGTTGAGCGAGGGGCCAGCGACCATAGCGTCCTCACGCACCGATTGATGCCCCATAGGGCCATGACCCTGCCCAAGCCCCGGCGCATCACGCAGCGCGAGCCGCACGAACAGGCGCGCGCGCTCTATGGCGGGGACAAGCTCCATCCCCTGCCCAAGGCCCGTTGCGATGGCCGTGGCCAATGTGCACCCGGTGCCGTGCGTGCTGCGCGTGTGTATGCGCGCGTCGCGCCAAATTTCGCTTTGCCCAGGCGCGAGATGCAGTTCGTCGATGATCTCATCCCCGTCCGCGTGGCCGCCCTTCAGCAACAACGGGAACCGCCGTGCGAGCAAAGCATCCTTACCGCCCAACGCTTCCAGCTCTGGCAGATTGGGCGTCGTCAGCGTGGCAAGCCGCATCAGCCGTTCAAATGCGGATATGGTATCCGCATCCGCCAAAACCGCGCCGCTCGTCGCGACCATGACGGGATCGAATATGATCGGGAAAGACTGGTCCGAAAGACTGTCTGCCACCGCATGCGCGGTGTCCGCATTGCCAATCATCCCGATTTTAACCGCGTCCACGCCAATGTCGCTGACGACTGCGCTAATTTGGTCAATCACCATCTGCGTTGGCACCATGTGCACCGCATCGACGCCAAGCGTATTTTGCGCGGTAATCGCGGTCACCGCCGTCATCGCATGGCCGCCCAGCATCGTCACCGTCTTGATATCCGCCTGAATCCCAGCGCCGCCGCCGCTGTCGGAACCAGCGATAATCAAAATGCGTGCGGGCGCGCCTTTGGTGATCACGATGCAGCAGCCCTGACCGCGTCGCAAATGCCATCGACAATACGCGCAACCTGCGCCGCATCATCGCCTTCCGCCATCACGCGGATAACCGGCTCAGTCCCCGATGGGCGGATCACCAAACGGCCATTGCCCGCCAGTTCGGCCTCGGCCTTTGCAATGACAGCCTGGACATCTGGGTTATCAAGCGGCTTGCCGCCGGAAAAGCGAACATTTTTAAGCAATTGGGGAACGGGATCGAACAAGTGCAGCACTTCACTCGCTGGCTTCCCGCTGGCGACAAGCTGGGTCAGCACCTGCAACGCGGCTATGGTGCCATCGCCTGTCGTGGCGTGGTCCAACATGATCATATGGCCCGATTGCTCACCGCCGACATTGATGCCGTGCTTACGCATTTCTTCAAGGACATAGCGGTCACCCACTTTCGCGCGAATGAGGCGCAAGTCCTGTGTTTCCAGATAGCGTTCAAGGCCCAAATTGGACATCACCGTCGCAACAATGCCCCCGCCAGTCAGCTTGCCGCTGCGGCTCATGGCGCTGCCAAGCAATGCCATGATCTGATCCCCGTCTACGACGCGGCCATGTTCGTCCACAACGATCAAGCGATCAGCGTCGCCATCAAGCGCAATGCCAATATCGGCGCCCGCGGCGACCACAGTTTCCTGCAACGTCACGACATGCGTTGATCCGACCTTGTGATTGATGTTCTTGCCATTGGGTTCAATACCAATTGACGTTACTTTTGCGCCCAATTCCCAAATCGCGGTCGGCGCGACTTGATAGGCCGCACCATTGGCGCAATCGAGCACCACATGCAGGCCGTCAAAACGGATATGTTCCGGCACCGATGCCTTTACCGCATGAATATAGCGGCCCCGGCTGTCTTCAATACGCCGCGCACGCCCCACATCGGCCGCGTCCGCCAATGCAAGCGGTGCATCCAACAAAGCCTCAATGGCCAGTTCGTCCGCGTCCGACAACTTAAAGCCATCGGGACCGAACAGCTTAATGCCATTATCCTCATATGGGTTGTGACTGGCCGAAATCATCACGCCCAGATCCGCCCGCATCGACCGGGTGAGCAGGGCGACAGCAGGCGTCGGAATCGGGCCAAACTGGACCACATTCATGCCAACGCTCGTGAAGCCAGCCACTAAAGCATTCTCAATCATATAGCCGGACAAGCGCGTATCCTTGCCAATGACGACGCGATGCTTATGTCCACCACGCAGGAAATGCGTGCCCGCTGCTTGGCCGACTTTCATCGCCATTTCCGGTGTCATGGCACCGACGTTGCTGCGCCCTCTGATGCCGTCTGTTCCGAAATATTTGCGCGCCATGTGCGTTCCTGATCGTTTGCGGTTGTTCAACGTTTTTTCCGCACTGTGATGCCTCTCCCTTGCATAGGGAGCGACTGGCTGGCAAGACCCGATGCTATGTCTAACGCTACACGTATTCTCCTCGCCCTCGTGATAGGGCTTGCCTTTGGAATTTTCGCTGCCGCGATAGTCCCTGCCATTGGAACACAAATCGCCTATTGGCTCGATATCGTCGGCTCCTTATGGCTTAACGGCCTTCGAATGACCGTCGTGCCGCTGGTCGTGGCGCTGCTGATTACCGGTATTGTCAAAAGCGCAGAGGCGGCGCGCGCTGGTCCCATGGCGGCGCGGACCGTTACGTGGATTGTTGTCATGATGGGGCTTTCGGCGGCCATGGGGGCCCTGCTGACGCCGAGTTTGCTGACGTTATGGCCAATGCCCACGGAAAGCGCGGCGGCGTTACGTGCGGCGCTTACAGCCGCTCCAGCGGTGGCAGAGCAGCCGCCTTTGCGCGACTTTATCGTCGCACTGGTGCCGACCAATCCCATTTCCTCGGCAGCAAATGATTCGATCCTACCGCTTCTAATCTTCACTTTAGTATTTGCCTTTGCGATAACGCGTCTCGCGCAAGGCCCAAGGGCGCAAATGGCCGGATTTTTCAGCGCGCTCGCCGATGCCATGGTTATTGTCATTGAATGGGTGCTAAAACTCGCACCAATCGGCGTATTTGCCTTGGCCTTTGTCGTTGGCGCACGATCGGGGCTCGCGGCACTGGGCGCAGTTGCCCATTACATCGTCACGGTTTCCATTGTCGGCATTATCGTCGGCGGCTTTGCCTATCTGGTCGCGGTGTTTGCCGGAAAGGTCCGCTTTAGCGAATATGCGCGGCAGATCGCACCGGTGCAGGCCTTTGCGGTATCAACCCAATCGTCACTCGCGAGTTTACCGTTGATGTTGAAAAAGGCCGAGGCGCTTGGTGTGCGCGAATCGACCGCTGGCTTGGTTCTGCCCATGGCCGTCGCTTTATTGCGTGTTACTGGGCCAGCGATGAACTTGGCTGTCGCGCTGTATGTTGCGAACTGGTTTGGGGTGGAACTCAACGGCTTCGATTATGGCTTCGCCATCTTCATCGCCGCGTTGACCTCCATGGGCGCGGTCAGCCTGCCCGGCTCGGTTAGCTTCATAACGTCTATCGCGCCTATCTGCTTGGCGCTTGGCATTCCGATTGAACCTTTGGCGCTGTTGATCGCCGTCGAAACACTGCCTGATATTTTCCGCACAACCGGCAATGTGCAGATGGACGTGGCGCTTGCCACGGCCATAGAGGCATCTGAAAAGGAAAAAGCCAATGCAATATCGTGAACTGGGTCATGGGTTAAAAGTATCGGCAATCGGCGTTGGCTGTATGCCCATGATTAAGGGCGGCAACATCACTTATGGCGAAGATGCCGACCCGGATGAAGCAATCAAGACGATCCACCGCGCCATCGACCTTGGCATCAATTTTTTCGACACGGCGCAAATTTATGGCCCGTTCCAGAATGAGGAATTGGTCGGCCAAGCGATAAAAGGCAGAAGCGACGGCCTCATCATCGCTAGCAAATTCGGTTTCAAATTTGACGGCGGCAATATTGTTGGCGTCGACGGATCAGCCATGAATGCCAAGACTGCGGTTGAAGGCACGTTGAAACGCTTGGGCATTGATTGCCTTGACCTATATTATCAGCACCGCGTCGATCCCCAAGTGCCGATTGAGGAAACGGTTGGCGCGATGGCGGACCTGATCACCGAAGGCAAAATCAAGCATATCGGCCTTTCCGAGGCTGGCCCGGAAACGCTGCGCCGCGCCGCTGCTGTTGCGCCGATTTCTGCGTTGCAAAGCGAATATTCGCTGTGGGAACGCGATATTGAAGATGGCATTCTGCCGACTTGCCGCGATTTGGGTATTGGTTTTGTCCCTTATTCGCCGCTTGGTCGCGGATTTCTGACAGGCGCTTTTCGAAGCCTAGATGAACTGCCCGAAAATGACTGGCGGCGGCAGGACCCGCGTTTTCAGGGCGACAATTTTGCCGCGAACCTTTATATTGTTGACGTTCTGGGCGAGATTGCGGCGAAGCATGGGGCTTCTCACGCACAAATCGCGCTGGCATGGATATTGGCGCAAGGCAGCGATATTGTTCCGATCCCCGGTTTCAAACGCCGTGTAACGATGGAAGATAGCGCAAAGGCTTGCGACATTGCGCTTGATGCGGATGATCTTGCCAAGCTGGATGCAGCCGCCCCGCGCGGTGGCACGTCAGGTCCGCGTTATGGTGAGCGGGGTATGAAGATGGTTCGGCTTTAGGCCGAGAATTAACCGCCAATCCAGCGGAACAGGCCAGCGCCAGCGATGCCCCAATAAGGGTGCGCCCATGTCGCTACGGCCCAGATTAACGTACCTGCGACCCATGGGCCGATGCCCACGCGGAACAATGCGGCGGGACGAACAAAGAAATGCGTGCGGCGCAACCACGTTGCCCATTGACCGCCCATCAGCTTAGTTTTTTTGATCTCCTGCGCCTTGGAACCCACCAAAGCCAAGAAGACAAGACTGCCGGCGAAGATGAAATTATCAATGCGTGGTGCAACGAGAATATGCCCCGCCCCCCATAAAGCAAAGCCCCACATCATGGGATGCCGTGTCGCCCTAAACACCCCAGAGGGCGCCTGTGCGGCCAAGGCGTCGGGCACGCCGGGAAGCGACGGGTTGCGGATGAACGAGCCTGCAAACAGCACCGCCGCAACCAGCGTAAGTAAGCTCGCGAATATCCAGACGACATCGCCCACAGGCCAAAGACCATCGGCCTTGGGCGCACGTCCGAACGCGATAATCATCCACACAAAACTAATGAGCGATATGGCCGAATAGACGGCCATAAACCCGTTCGCGCCGAGCCGACCGACAATTATGGCGCGCAACGGATGCGACATCAGAAAATGGCTACCGACGAACATTAGGCTCGCGGCGGCCAATGTTAGATAATCGCCCAATACGCCAACTCCCGCCGCTAGATAAATCCGCTAATTACACCCTTCAAACATCAACGATCATATGCCTTTGGCAAATCGCCTTCCGTGGGCCGCGCATAACGGTCACGCAGGCGATTCTGACGATTGGTGAGCGGTTGCTCAACACCGTCGATGATCACCTTAGTGGCTGCGCTGGAAAGCTCAAGCGGGTCGCCATCCCAGACCACGACATCTGCCGCCTTACCTGCTTTCAAGCTGCCAAAAAGGTCGCCAACGCCCATGATCTCGGCGGGAACCGAGCTGATCGCGGCAAAAGCCTCATCCCAGGTCAGGCCCGTTGCACCCGGCACATTTTGAAGGCTCACAATATTGCCCGCATATTGCGTTGTGTAGCGCAATTGGTGCGAATCCCGGTCGTTGATCATGCCAATGGCAACCTGAACACCGGCATTTTTCATCCGGCCAATATTGCTTTGCGTCGCACCCAGCATTTCGAATGTTGCAGGCAAATCATTGAGTGCGGACGCGATGACAGGAATGCCAGCCTGCGCGAGTTCGCGGGCGACCCGCCAACCTTCGCTCACGCCCACAAACACCATTTTAATCGCAGGAAATTCCCGCTTCAATTCCATCAGGCGAAGCATGTCATTTGCGCCTTCAACATGGATGAGCAAACGGGTTTCACCTTTAAGGACGGATAACAACGCCTTGGCATCCTCAGCCTTCAACAAATCGTCATCAAATGTGCCACGCCCTGCGGCATAATCTTGCGCCTCACGCAGCATGGCGCGGAAGTGCAGATGCGTTCCCGCACGGCTTCCACCCGCAGACTCAGCTCCGTTTTCACCGAACTCGGCAAACTGGAACGCACGGGCCTTTGTGACCGGATTGCCATCCGCACCCAGATCGGCAATCGCGCCCTGACCTGCAAAGATATTGTCCGCAGCCTCTGGTGCAACCACAGCGCGGGTCACACCCGCCGCACGGTTGACGGCAAAAGGCGACCGAAACGGATCAATGGCAGGCGCAACATCGATAGCCGCGGAAAAACCGCTTTCACCGCCGCTTTTGTCGTTGGTGCCGTTGACCGCCTCCACTTCGGCTAAGCCAAGTCGGGTGAAGCCGGCAAATACACCGGGTGTCACCCATTTGCCCGTGGCGTCGATCTGACGTGCGCCCGCTGGTATATTGACACGCGCGCCAGCAGCCACGATTTTGCCGTCGCGGATAACAACAGTGCCACCTTCAATCGGCGCGCTGCCATCCCCGACCACGACGCGGCCCCCCGTGATGGCAATGGTTTCGGCGGCAACAGGCGCTGCAAAGGCTGCTACAGCAGCGGCGGCATACAGAAAATGCCTCATTTCACATCTCCTTCACCGGGTTGGCCAAGCTCAAAATCGCTGACTGGACGTATCTTTGGGTTGCTTGCATCAAACATCAACGCGCCATCGATCCATACCTTGTCAGGACGGGCGTAGACGCTCAACGGGTTGCCGTTCCACAACACGACATCGGCCATTTTGCCAGCCTTTAAGCTGCCCGTTTTGGCATCAATACCAAGCGCCTTGGCAGGGTTGTAGGTCAGCCATTTGATGACTTCCGCATCGCTGATGTTGAAACCCATGCGACGGCCATCGGCTTGCGCCTTTGCCGCTTCTTGGTTCAAACGCTGAATCTGGTTTTCATCGTCGGAATGGATGATGACGCAGGCACCCGCATTATGCAGAATTGCGGCGTTTTCAGGAATGGCGTCATACGCCTCCATCTTAAAGCCCCACCAATCAGCCCAAACAGCCGAGCAGACTTTATTGTCGCGCAGCAGGTCCGCGATTTTGTAGCTTTCGACCGCATGGTGGAATGTCGATACCTTATAGCCAAATTCCTTCGCCATATCGAGGACGAGCGCCATTTCATCGGCGCGGTAGCAATGGTTCTGGATCGAGATGTCACCATCCAATACGCCAGCCAATGTTTCCATGCCGAGGTCGCGGGTATAATCTTTGCCGCTATCGCGCTTTTTCTTATATTCCTGCGCCTGTATCCAAGTCTGTCGGTTCACGGCGATATTGCCCATGCGTGTTGACGGCATACGGCCTTTGGATCCGTAAACGCGCTTTGGATTTTCACCGCACGCCATTTTCAAACCATAAGGCGCGTCGGGAAACTTCATGCCCTGCACCGTGCGGGCATAGACGTTTTTCAGGACGACGGACCGGCCACCCATCAGGTTTGCGGAACCCGGCAATATCTGCAACGCCGTCACGCCGCCATTGGCGAGCGCACGGCTGAAACCGGGGTCTTGCGGCCATACGCTATGTTCGGCCCATACTTCGGGCGTGGTGGGCGATGTGGCTTCATTGCCGTCGCTATGCGCCTCAACCGATGGCGATGGATAGTCACCCAAATGGGAGTGAATATCGATGATGCCGGGCGTCACAAATTTGCCGGTACCATCGACCACATTCACGCCCGCCGGAATAGCCGTATCCGGGCCACCAACGCTGCTAATCTTGCCGCCGGACATGAACACCACACCATTGTCGATCTTGCCACCTTCGCCGTCATATATAGTGACATTACGAATGGCCGTCGCGACACCGGGATAGGCCTTATAGGTAGACGGAAACGGCGCGGGGACCTTTTCCGCTGGCTTCGACGCAGGTATGGCCGACACGGTCTTTGGACCTTCGGCGTTGGAACACGCCATCAGGGCCAGTGG
>JAEMTM010000194.1 GCA_016462305.1 Sphingomonadaceae bacterium
TCGCTCGTATCAACGACATCGTCGATAGCTGCGTCAGTGGTTGTCAGGTCATCTGAAATAACCTTTGCCAACACATCATCGCCAATCGCGGCATCAGGACCCTGTGCCAGTTCGGCAGCATGCTCTTCCGCCGCCGTCTCCGGCGCAATCAGGCTTTCCTGCAGCTTCTTGTAGCTGGCACGAAGCGCGACATCGCGGCTCGTCGCTGCAATCCGCATCCGGTTCATGGCAGAGCCCGTACCCGCAGGGATGAGGCGACCAACAATGACGTTTTCCTTCAGGCCAGTCAGAATATCCTTCTTACCTTCCACAGCGGCCTGCGTCAGGACGCGTGTGGTTTCTTGGAAAGATGCCGCCGAGATGAACGAACGTGTCTGCAACGAAGCCTTGGTGATGCCGAGCAATACGGGGTTCCCCGTTGCTGGCGCTTGGCCCTTGGTCAGCTTTGCGTTGATCGCGTCCATTTCTTCGCGGTCGACCTGTTCGCCCGGAAGCAAAGTCGTGTCGCCACCGAAGGTGATTTCAACCTTTTGCAGCATCTGACGAACAATCGTTTCGATGTGCTTATCGTTGATCTTCACGCCCTGTAAACGATATACTTCCTGAATTTCGGCAACCAGATATTCCGCCAGCGCCTCAATGCCCATGACTTCAAGAATGTCATGCGGGTTCGGCGAACCCGCAATCAGGTTGTCGCCCTTACGCACGAAATCGCCTTCCTGAACGTCGAGCACCTTGGACTTCTGAATCAGATACTCAATCCGATCACCTTCTTCGGGAACGATCGCGATCTTGCGCTTCGCCTTGTAATCCCGGACGAACTCAACGCGGCCCGAGATTTTGGCGATGATCGCATTGTCCTTTGGAATACGCGCTTCGAACAATTCGGCAACGCGTGGCAGACCACCGGTGATGTCGCGGGTCTTGGCAGATTCGCGGGTCACACGGGCGATAACATCGCCTGCCTGCACCACGGCACCATCTTCAACGGAAAGCATCGTGCCAACGCCAATCAAATAACGCGCAGCTTCGCCGCTATCGTCATTCAACAAGGTAATGCGCGGACGCAGGTCTTCTTTCTTGGTGCGGCTGCCGGCCCGATCTTCGATAACGACGCGCTGGGCAATACC
This sequence comes from Sphingomonadaceae bacterium, assembly GCA_016462305.1. GTDB lineage: Bacteria > Pseudomonadota > Alphaproteobacteria > Sphingomonadales > Sphingomonadaceae > Sphingorhabdus_B. The sequence goes on from JAEMTM010000194.1 coordinate 1,131, forward strand.
CGTTGCTTCGTCGGTCTGTTCGGTCAGCGTCTTGCCGTCGATCAAGTCCTGATATTTCACAATACCCGACTTTTCGGTGATGATCGGCATGGTGAATGGATCCCATTCCGCCAGACGGTCACCCACATTGACGTCGGCGCCATCCGGGAATGCCAAAGTCGCACCATATGGCAGACGGTGGATTTCCATTTCACGGCCATCCTTGTCGACGATGATCAGTTCGCCGTTACGTGCCATTGCCAAACGCTTCTTCCGCTTGTCGACGATGCTAGGCAGGTCGCGATACATGACCTTACCCGATGCCGTGGCGTCAAGGTTGGACTGCTCGTTCAACTGCGCCGCACCACCGATGTGGAACGTACGCATGGTCAACTGTGTACCGGGCTCACCAATGGACTGGGCGGCGATAACGCCGACAGCTTCACCGATGTTCACAGGCGTTCCGCGTGCAAGGTCACGGCCATAGCAAGTGCCGCAAACACCGACCTTGGATTCGCACACCAATGGCGAGCGGATCTTCAGCGCCTGAATGCCGGTTTCTTCCATCGCGACAACCATTGGTTCATCGAGCAAGGTTCCCGATGGGATCAACACCTTGCCATCAAGGCCCATAATGTCTTCTGCCGTGGTGCGGCCAAGGACACGTTCACCCAGCGAGGCGATAGTCGAACCACCCTGAACAATCGAACGCATTTCCAAGGCACGCTCGGTTCCGCAATCGACTTCAACGATGGTGCAATCTTGCGATACATCGACCAGACGGCGTGTCAGATACCCTGAGTTCGCCGTCTTCAATGCGGTATCGGCCAGACCCTTACGGGCACCGTGGGTCGAGTTGAAATACTCGAGAACGGTCAGGCCTTCCTTAAAGTTCGAGATGATCGGCGTTTCGATGATCTCGCCCGAAGGCTTGGCCATTAGCCCGCGCATACCGGCAAGCTGCTTCATCTGCGCTGGCGAACCACGCGCACCGGAGTGGCTCATCATATAGACCGAGTTGACCGGCAATTCGCGGCCATGCTCGTCCAATGGTGAAGCCTTCAGCTTGTCCATCATGGCATTGGCGACCTTGTCACCGCATGTGGACCAGGCGTCGATCACCTTGTTATACTTTTCCTGCTGCGTGATCAGGCCGTCTTGATATTGCTGCTCAAAATCGGCAACAATCGCCTTGGTTTCGGTAACCATTTCGGTTTTTTCTTCCGGAATGATCATGTCGTCCTTACCGAACGAAATACCGGCCTTAAACGCATATTTGAAGCCAAGCGACATGATCGCGTCGGCGAACAATACCGTGTCTTTCTGACCAGTGTGGCGGTAGACCTGATCGATAACGTCGCCGATTTCCTTCTTGGTGAGAAGGCGGTTGACGGTTTCGAAGGGCACGCGGTGGCTCCTTGGCAGCGTTTCCGCCAGCAGCATACGGCCAGGCGTGGTGTCAAAGCGCACCATGCGCTCGACGCCGTCTTCGCCAGTCTGTGGCACGCGGGCGATGATTTTGGAGTGGAGCGTGACCGCACCCACTTCAAGCGCCTGATGCACTTCGGCCATATCGGACAGCATCATGCCTTCGCCAGGCTCGCCGCGGCGATCCATCGAAAGATAATATAGACCCAAGACCATGTCCTGCGAAGGAACGATGATTGGCTTACCATTTGCAGGCGACAGGATGTTGTTTGTGGACATCATCAATACGCGTGCTTCCAATTGCGCCTCAAGGCTCAATGGAACGTGGACGGCCATCTGGTCACCATCAAAGTCGGCGTTGAATGCCGAACAGACCAATGGGTGAAGCTGGATAGCCTTGCCTTCAATCAGGACAGGCTCGAACGCCTGAATGCCCAAACGGTGCAGTGTTGGCGCACGGTTCAGCAAGACGGGATGTTCGCGGATAACCTCATCAAGGATGTCCCAAACTTCCTT
>JAEMTM010000003.1:0-12943 GCA_016462305.1 Sphingomonadaceae bacterium
GGGCCGAGTCGCCGAGGGGGTAGTGTGGCAGGATCATTGGCTGAAAGGGTTAGGGTGCAATCTCGTGCGCTGACGTTGCTGCCTATTGGCAATGTCCTGATTGCCTTGATTGTCGTCCTTTTGGTTATTCAGGTGGCGCGGCTTTTTTGGGTCGTTGTCATACCGGTTGGTCCTCTTTCCGGATGGCGCGCGCCATCGGTAAATCTTGTTTCACCATCGGCTCGGCTCGCGCTTTTTAGGGGCTTTGACCCATTTTATCGCACCGATGCGCCCGCAGCGACCACACAAAATGTCACGTCGTTAAGCCTGGTTTTGTTTGGCGTGCGCGCAAATGAAAGCTCAGGCGGCGGTTCCGCCATCATTGCCGGCGAAGACGGCATCCAAAATAGTTTTGCCGTGGGTGAAGAAGTCGCGCCGGGCGTGACGTTGGATTCGGTTGCTTTTGACCATGTGATATTGTCGCGCGGCGGGGTGAAGGAGTCACTTTATCTGGATCAGTCGGTTCCGGCAGAAACGGTCAGCCCCTCCGGAGATGCGCCTCAATCAAAAGCTACCTCGTCCGCCACGGGAGGGTTAAATGCCCAAACGCTGCAAAAGGCCATTGGCTTTGCGCCGCGAAACGAAGGGGGCAGGGTCACTGGCCTAGTTTTGAAAGCCCAGGATGACGGGACGATGTTGCGGCTCGCTGGATTTCAGCCAGGTGACATCGTTGTTGCCGTCAATGGTCGTCCCGTCTCATCCGTCACTGATGTTATAGCACAATTCCGACCCGGAGCCCGCATAAGCGTCGAAGTCGAACGCGGCGGTTCAAAGGTTCCCATCGCTCTAAATTTGGAACAATAGTGATCCGTAACTTCTCCTTATGGTTGGCGTGCAGCACGCTTATTTTTACCACGCCAGTCACCGCGCAGCAGACATTGAACGTCCGCGACGCCGACATCCGCGCTTTTGTGCAAGACGCCGCACGCGTTACGGGGCAAACCTTCATCGTTGATGGCCGTGTCAGCGGTAAGGTGTCGGTTGTAACCGACCGCCCATTGTCGCGTTCTGAATATTTCGAAGTGTTTTTGTCGACATTGCGTGCAAATGGCCTTGTCGCCATTCCCATGCGCGGCGGCGGATATCGCATTCAGCCTTCGGACGGCGCGGCAACGCAGCCAACGCGCGTAGGCAGCCGGGCCGAGTCTGCCAGCCAGTTTGTAACCGAAGTGTTCCGCTTGCGGTCGATTGACGCAACCACGGCGGTGGAAACGCTTCGTCCATTAATCAGCCGGGAAGGTTCGCTAACGGCGAACCGTAGCGCAAATAGCCTTGTGGTGGCGGATTATGCCGACAATATCCGCCGGATCCGCGATCTCATCCGCCAGATTGACCGCGACAGCGCAGCCACGCAGATTGTGACGCTCGAATATGCTGGCGCACGCGAAATTGCGACGGCATTGCAAGGATTGGCTGGCCAAGGCGGCGGCGAAGGTGCGCGTGCGCCTGTATCGATCGCTGCCATCGACAGCAGCAACGCAATCGCGTTGCGCGGGGACCCAACATCCGTCGCGCGCTTTGCCGAAATGGCGAAGCAATTAGATGCCCGTGCGCAATCTGGGTCGGAAATTCGTGTTTATCGGCTTGAGCATGCGAACGCCGAAACTTTGCTAGAAACGGTCCAATCGCTGATTGGCGGACAAAGCAATGGTGCGCGGGGCAGCGACATGCCGTCAGTGGCTTTACCTGCCAACGGCGGAGCGCCGGCTGTTCCATCCGCGCCAATCGTTGCGACATCTTCTGGCGAAGGCTCGAACGGCATTGGCGGACGCGGGCCTATTGTTGTGACGCGTTATGAAGGCACAAATGCCCTCATCGTCGCTGCTAATCCGGACGTGCAGCGCAGCTTGGGCGAATTGATCCGGCAATTAGATACACGGCCTGAACAGGTTCTGGTGGAAGCGATTGTGGTCGAAATCGGCAATGAGGCCGCCAAAAAACTTGGTGTGCAATTCCTCGTAGGGGGCAAGAACGCGCCTTTTGCAGCGACCAATTACTCCAACGCTTCGCCTAACATCCTGACAATAGCAGGGGCGGTTGGGGCCGAGCAGCTGAAGCGCACGACGACGACTGTGAATGGTAACACCACAACCACCGTGACCAACAGTGCCTTAGGTGACAGCCTGCAAAAGGCGGCCGCGGCATCTATTTTGAGCGCGACGGGCGGCTTTGGCGGCTTTGCGCTGGATATCGGTAAAAATGCGATTTTTGGTACAATCATCAATGCAATTGCAGGGGATACGGAATCCAACCTTTTGGCGACGCCGCATATCGTGACATTGAATAACCAAAAGGCGAAGTTTCTGGTGGGCCAGGAAGTACCGGTCAGCACGGGCGAGCAATTATCCGCAAACTTCGAAAATGCATTCCGTACCGTTCAGCGTCAAGAAGTGGGCATCAAGCTGGAGGTCACGCCGCAGGTCAACGCGCAGGGCGATGTGAAGCTGTTCCTCAAGCAAGAGGTGTCGAGCGTTGCTGGCCCTGTATCTTCGCGGTCCAATGACCTTATCATCAACAAACGCGAATTTGAGACCACGTTGACGGTTGGCGACGGGCAATTATTGGCAATAGGTGGGCTGCTTAACGATGACGAGCGCCGCACGATTGAGCGTATTCCGTTGCTCAGCGACATTCCCCTCATTGGTGAGCTGTTTAAGTCACGCAGCCGCAGCCGCAGCAAAAGCAACCTGATGGTGTTTATCCGGCCTACAATCTTGCGGACCCGGCAAGATGGCGATCAATTGACCGCACGCCGTTATGATTATGTGCGCGGCATGCAACAGGCGCGTAATCCAGATATGGAGCCGAGCATTGATGAATTGCTGCGTGACTATATGGGCACCACCCCGCCAACTGAGCCAGATGCGCGGGCAAACGACATCATGATTGGCGCAGATGGCAATCTGACGCGGCCCGCAGCAGGGGGCGCACTTGCACCCGCAGATGTGCCTGCGAGCGCCGTATCGGCCGCCAGTGGGGATGGACAATAATGACCGAACCGCAAGGAACGTTGGAACGACAGGGCGCGACTGACGCCGAACTTGACGCACCCTTCACTGTTGCCCAAATTACGCCATTGCTCGACCTACCTTATGCCTTTGCCAAGGCGCACGGCCTGGTTTTGCGTCATGAGAGCAACGCACGTTTAATCGTTGCCATGCGCGAGGGTGCAGATCCGCTCATGCTGCTTGAAGTGCGGCGCTATCTGGCGATGCCGTTCGATGTTGAGATAGCCGATAACCAGACCTTTGACCGCTATCTGTCCGACCATTATGCGATGGATGGAAGTGCAGCGGCAATGGCGGGTTCGATAGGCCATAACGACGGCGATCTGTTGTCCGATATGTTGCCCAGTGTCGACGATTTGCTCGACAGCGCAGACGACGCGCCCGTTATCCGGTTGATTAACGGCATCATAGCAGAGGCCGTGCGGCAAGGTGTTTCGGATATTCATATCGAGCCTTATGAAACGGGCCTCGTCATCCGTATGCGTGCCGATGGCGTGTTGCAGGAACGGCTTCGGCTCCCTGCCAATGTCGCGCCTGTTGTCGTTAGCCGTATCAAGGTCATGGCGCGGCTCGACATTGCCGAACGCCGTATTCCGCAAGATGGCCGTATTGGCCTGACGCTTGGTGGAAAGATGGTCGATGTGCGTGTGTCGACCTTACCCAGCCGCGCTGGCGAGCGCGTGGTGATGCGTATCCTCGACAATGAAAACGCCGGCATTTCGCTCGATCTGTTGGGCATGTCGGAAGAGACGCTAAAAATATTGCGCGAAGCATTGGCTGAACCCAATGGTATTATTTTGGTCACTGGACCGACGGGTTCGGGTAAGACCACCACATTATACGCAGGTCTAAAGCGCCTGAATGACGGTTCGCGCAACATACTGACGGTTGAAGATCCGGTCGAATATGCGGTTGAAGGCATTGGCCAGACGCAGGTGAATGCGAAAGTAGGTATGACCTTTGCCGCTGGCCTGCGTGCGATTTTGCGGCAGGACCCTGACGTCGTCATGGTCGGCGAAATCCGCGACCGTGAAACCGCCGATATTGCTGTGCAAGCGGCGCTTACCGGCCATTTGGTGCTGACCACGGTGCACACAAATGACGCGCTGGGTGCCATAACGCGTATGCGCGATATGAAGGTTGAGCCTTTCTTGCTGGCCTCGACGTTGCGCGCTGTCATCGCGCAGCGGCTTGTGCGTCGTTTATGTCCGCATTGCCGCCAAACGGTTCAGGCCGACGGTAATGCCGCGTCTTTGCTTGGTTTTGACAAGGGGACGGCAGTATACAAGGCGGTTGGTTGCCCTGAATGCAACAACACTGGCTTTTTGGGTCGTATTGGCGTGTTTGAGGCTGTCCGCGTGGATGATACCATCCGCCGCTTGATCAATGACGGCGGCGATGAAGCGATATTGGCGCGACATGCCTTTGTGAACCAACCCAATTTAAGTGCCGCCGCGCGCAAATTGGTGCGTAGCGGGGACACCACGCCAGAGGAGGCTATTCGCATTTCACGCCGTGAAGACATTGTTGATGCCTGAATTTGCCTATCACGCCATCGACCCTGACGGGCGCGAGCGGCGCGGGCGAATATCTGCGGCCAATGATGATCTGGCACGCGAAGCATTGGTGTCGAAAAAACTTTATATTGTAAGCGTTGCGCCCGCCGAAATGCGGGCGTCGGTGTTTGCCAACCTGCCGCTGAAACGGCAGCCACGGTTAAACGCAAAGCAGCTAACATTGTTCACCCGGCAATTGTCTTCCTTGGCGCAAGTATCACCCTTGGAAGAGGCGCTGCGGACGATAAGTCGTCAGAGCGAGCAGCCAGTTGTGCGTCAGATATTGACTGGCGTTCACGCGGGCGTCGTTGAAGGCCAGCGTTTGTCCGAATCTATGCGGCGCGAAAGCAACAGCTTTCCGCCTTTGTATCGCGCAATGATCGCCGCAGGGGAGGGCGCGGGCACATTGCCGCTGATCACCGAACGGCTTGCTGTGCTGCTAGAACGGCAGGCGGAGATGCGTGGCAAGTTGATTGGCGCGCTCGCTTATCCGGCGATCCTGTCGCTTGTCGCGATCTTGGTTGTGATGGGGTTGATGGTGTCCGTCGTACCGCGCGTGGTTGAACAATTCGACAATGTGGATCAGCAATTACCGCTGATAACGCGGATGGTGATTGGCATTTCCGCATTTTTGGCGAATTATTACTGGGTGCTGATCATCGTCGCCTTGCTGGGTGCTTTCGTTTTCGCGCAAGCCTTAAAACAGCCAGCTTTCCGTTTGGCGGTGGACCGCAATGTCCTGCGTATTCCGGTGCTTGGAAAACTTTTGCGCAACCTGCATGCCGCACGCATGGCACGGACATTGGCGACCATGGTTGCAAGCCGCTTGCCGTTGTTAGAGGGCTTGCGCCTGACGGGCGGCACCATTCGCAATAAAGTATTATCTGCGGCCAATGACGAGATCGTGGAATCCGTGCGTAGCGGGGGTAGCCTGTCAGGCGCGATGCGTGCCAGCAGCGTTTTTCCGCCTTTGCTCGTGTATCTGACGGCAAGCGGCGAGAGCGCAGGGCAGTTGGATATCATGCTCGAACGTGCCGCCGAATATCTGGAACGCGAATTTGATACCTTTACCAGCACCGCTTTGTCGTTGCTGGAACCCTTGATCATTGTCGCCATGGGCGGCGTGGTCGCTGTCATCATATTGGCAATATTGCTGCCTATACTTCAACTGCAAAATCTTACAGGACTTTAGACATGCTCCGCCTAATCTTTAATCTTTTGACTGATACCCGCCGCGCACCAGCCAAGTTCCGCCGCAAGAAAGTTCAGGCGCAACGCAACGGTTTCACCCTAGTTGAAATGATGGTGACTTTGTTCATTTTGGCGCTGCTGACGACGGTCGTGGCCATCAACGTGCTACCGAACCAAGACAAGGCCATGGTGCAAAAGGCACGGGCAGACATCGCAGTTTTGGGACAAGCGATGGAAACCTATCGCCTTGATAATCTGACCTACCCTGACGCAGGCGCAGGGCTGCAGGCGTTGGTCACGCCGCCGACGACCGGAGCGCGGAGTGAAGGCTATATCAAGAAACTGCCTATGGACCCTTGGAACCGCCCATATCAGTATAGCATGCCTGGAAAGAACGGCGCCTTTGACATCTATTCGCTGGGTGCCGATGGTGCGCCTGGCGGTGAGAATGACAATGCCGACATTTACGGCGACTAAGCCGTCCGTCCGTAAAATCGTTCGGGATAATGCGCGCGGCTTCAGCTTAGTGGAGCTGATGGTGGTATTGTTCATCATCGGCATTGCAAGCACCGCCGTTGTCATGACCATAGGCTCGCCTGAGCGCGGTGTGCGGGATGAGGCAGAGCAATTTGCCGCCCGCATTGCCGCCTTGCGCGATAATGCCATATTGCAATCGCGCACTATGGCGGTGACGGTGCGTCCGTCGGGCTATGGCTTTGAAACGCGCAATGATGGGAACTGGGTACCGTTGTCCGAGGCCCCATTTTCAACAACCGACTGGAAACGTGGCACAACGGTTCAGATGTCTGGCGCACGACAAATGCGGGTTGCCTTTGACAGCACTGGCCTGCCGTCAAGCGCCGCCAGTTTCGCGATCAAACATGACAATATAACGGTCACGCTAAAGCTCGCCGCAACCGGGGACATACGCGTTGTCCGTTAAGCCTTCATCGCCGCGCAATGGCTTCACGCTGTTGGAGATCATGGTTGCCTTGGCCATTTTCAGCCTCGCGGCTTTAGCGATGGTGCGCTTGCAGGGATATTCGGTACGCTCGACATCCAATCTGGGCGATAGCAATATGGCATGGCAAGTGGCCCGGAACGTGGCCGTGGAAATATTGTCCAACCCCGCGCCGCCAACTCTCGGAGAAACGCGTGGCGAAGAATTAAACGGCGGTCAAAATTGGAAGTGGATGGCGACAACGCGCAGGACCGATGACAGCCGTTTGGTGACTGTTGAGATCAACGTGGTCGGAACAGGCAATGCGGCACTCCGTAAGGCCCAGATGACGATAGCTAGGCCCGTTGAACAGTGACCGAAATGCGACATTCAGAGGCCGGCTTTACGCTTATCGAATTGCTTGTGGCGCTAGCGATTTTTGCACTCATTTCGGTGGCTGGTGTCATGCTTCTGCGTTCCGGCAGCGATACCCAAATTGCCGTGAAAAAGCGTCTTGAAGAAATGGCATTGTCGCATCGTTTGGCCAATGGTTTGGAAGGCGATCTGGCGCAGGCGATCGTGCGCCCTGTGCGCGATCAATCAGGCCAACCTATCCCTGCCTTTACCCAAGGAGAGGCAAGCGTTCCCGGCGCGCTATTTGGCTTTGTCCGGGCCGGGTGGTCCAATTTTGATGATGCGCCGAGGGCAGGGCTGCAACGCGTGGCTTATGTGTTGGAAGATGGGGCGCTCAAGCGTTTAAGTTGGCCCATGCTCGACGGAGCGGCCCCCACAGACGCTGCGGTCTTGTTGGAGGATGTCGCCTCTGCCAAGGTCGAATTTCGCGATGATACCGGTGCTTGGCGCGATGATTGGACTGCGGCCGATGCGGATGCTTTGCCGCGCGCTGTTGCCTTAAACGTCAATTTGGTCGGTAAGCCTGCCCAACGGATGCTTTTTCTGGTTGGGCCGCAAACACGTGTTCCACCACCGAGCGTTGAAAAAGGCGCAGCCGAATGATGCCGCAAAAGCCTTCAGAACGCGGCGCGGCCTTGCTGTCGGTCTTGCTGATGGTGGCGGTGCTGGCCGTCATTGCGGCCACGACGCTTGACCGGTTGCGTTTATCGAGCAAATTGTCGGCCAATGGCAACGCGCTGGCGCAGGCGCGGATGTTTACCTACGCGACCGAGGCGATTGCCGCTGCGCGTATTGAGGACCTGGTCGCCCGCGATGCCGCGCAAACGACGTTATCGGGGGATTGGCTGGGCAAAGCGCAAGCCATTCCCATTCCGATAGGGTCTGCCACCGCTGCCGTGCGTGATGCTGGCAATTGTTTCAATCTCAACAGTCTGGTGACCGAAAATGAAGGCCGATACTTGGCCAGTGCGACGGGCCAAGACCAGATGACGTCTTTATTAGTGGTGTTGGGCACGAATGAAAACACGGCGCGTGTTGTTGTTGCGGCGGCAGCCGACTGGGCGGACAGCGACATCACGCCTTTACCAAATAGCGTCGAGGATGATGGTTATCGTTCTGCGGCGACCCCTTATTTTACGGCGAACAGGCTTTATGCCCATCCAAGCGAGCTGCGCGCGGTCAAGGGGGTAACCCCTGCTATCTATGCCAAGTTGCAGGATTGGATTTGTGCGCTGCCCGATCCGGTTTTATCGCCGTTGAACGTCAACACTTTGCTACCCGAACAAGCGCCGTTGTTGGCGATGCTATTCCCGCCCGGCAAGATGAGTTTGACCTTAGCGCGCAGCTATCTCGCCAAGCGGCCATCTAATGGCTATGGCAGCCTCATTCGATTCTGGGCGGCGCCTGAAATTGCCGCCATGGACCCGTCTCCTCTGGTTCAAGGGCAGGTAAAACTGACGAGCAATTACTTCCTTTTGAACACAAATGTGTCATTTGGCGAACTCAAACTTGCCGGACAGTCGATGATTGTCGCGTCGCCCGCGCCTGCGCGCGTTGTCTGGCGCAGTTGGGGGGAAGAGGAATGACATTGGTCATTACGCGGTTCCCGACATCTGAGCAGGACGACCCGTCGGTATTTCGGGTCATCGAGGGCGTTTGGCAGGATGCAGGTGCGCTTTCCAACTTCGTGCCGACGGTGGACGACATGACTGTCATGGCGCTTGTCGCGCCGGAAGATGTTCGGTGTCACTGGTTCACGCTGACCGATGTGCAAGGGCGTCAGGCCGAAACCGTCGCGAAACTGCGTGCAACCGAACAATCGCTTGGCCTTGTGCACATCAGCGCTGGTGCAGATTATGACGATGTTGTTGCCACAGCGACAATCGCGACGGAGGTTATGCAGCGCGGGTTGGATAGGCTTGGCGCGCGCGGGCTGAACCCCGACATCGTCCTGCCCTTTGCATCGTTGGTGCGTACCCATTCGGATGGCGTGTTCAGGGCCGAAATGGACGGCCTGTGCGTCCTGCGCGGCGCGCAATTTGCGATACCTGACGAAGCCATGTTGCGCGATCTGTTCATTGGCGACGCGCATATAGAAGATATTGATACCGACTCCCTTCGGTCCATGCTGCTTTCCGCCAGCGCGTCGCCATTGCTGAACTTGCGTGAAGGCAATTTCGCAAAGCGGGAGCGGGCAGTTTGGATGACCGCAGAGCAAAAGATTTGGGTGCGGCGGCTTTTGATCGCGCTCCTTATCGTGACCATGATGCTCACTCTTGCCACCTTGGCGAAATATTGGACAGCAACTGCGTCTGAAAATGACGCCGCATTGGCGGCGGCACAGAAGATTGATCCGGCTATCCAGGATATCGATCAGGCCGAAAGCATGCTGGCCGCGTCGCTTAATCGTCAGGGCAAAACGCAAAGCAGCTTTGCGCCGCTTTCTGCGGCCTTGTGGCGCAGTGTGAAGGCTTCGCCGAATGTATCCGTGCGGGAATTGCGATATACGCCCGACGGCATATTGACCGTTGTTCTGGCGGCACCCGCCGCCGATAATATCAACAAGGCCCTTGTGACCATTCAACAAGACGGGTTCCCCATTACGGCAACAGCGCGGCAGGACACAAGCGGCGCCACATTGGTCGATATGACTGTGAGGATGCCATGATAGCGGTGATACGCCTGTGGTTTGCTGCGCTGACCCGGCGCGAGCAATGGCTCGTTGGTGTCGCGGGTGCAATGACCGCTTTTGTGGTGGTGATTTTTGGAATTTTACTTCCCATATTGTCAACCATTGATCAGGCAAAGCTAGATCATGACGAGGCGGTTCAGCGGCGCGGGCGCATAATCGCCACGGTGGATGCAGCGCAGAAGCCGCAGACGGGGCCGCGTTCCACGGCCACGGCGGATATTGACCTGTTGATTGTCCAAAATGCGGCAGAAAACGGATTTGATCTCGTCAAATCGGCCAATAATGCACCAGGACAGATCAGCTTCCGAATTGACCAAGCACGGGCGCCAGCGTTGCTCGCGTGGCTGACCGAGCTTGAGGGTCAGAATGTTGCTGTGCGCAGTATCGCCTTACGACCCGGCGCGAACAGCACCGTAACGGTGGATGCGCAGTTGCAGATGGGCGCACCATGAAGCGGCGCTTCGTCATGGCTTCGGTCGCAGCTTTGGCTGTTGCGGCGATGTTATTCATGCCCTTGCGGACCATCGTCGCTGGCGACGGGGTAATCGCACGCAAGGTTGATGGCATCATTTGGGACGGGTCCATCCGCGACCTGCGCCTTGGCAAATTGCCAGTGGGCGACGTCAATGCACGTTTGTTGTTCGCCCCATTGTTTATGGGCCGAGCAGAGATATTGCTGTCACGGGGCAACGCGCAATATGTGCCGGGCATAACCGGGTCCGTATCACGTGGCATAAGTGGTGTGTCGGTCAACAATTTGTCCGCTACTTTGTCAGTAGGTACCCTGCTCGCGCCGTTTCCTGCCGAAAATATTCAGTTTGAGGGCTTTTCTGCGCGCTTTGCCGCTGGCAAGTGTATAAATGCGGGCGGGCAAGTCCGGCTTACCCTCTCGGAAACGCTACCCGGACTTAACATACAGAATGGGATGCTTGGTCAACCCCGCTGCGACGGTGCGCAATTATTGCTGCCCTTGGTCAGCCAATCCGCGATGGAGCGGGCGGACATCCGTTTGTCGGCAGACGGATCTTATACCGTGGCAGTTACGCTTGATGCCGACCGGGGCGACCAAGCGGCGGTGTTGAACATCGCCGGATTCCGGCCTGTAGATGGCGGCTACCGGCTAGTGCAAAAGGGCCGGTTCTGAGCGCGTTCCTGACGTCATTGGGCGATATGCTATTCGCTTTGCCCTTTTGGTATCAACGCATGCTCGCCATGATATTCGGCGCAATCTGGGGCAGCTTTGTTGCGGCCTTATGCAGTCGCTGGCCACGCGGGGAACGGGTATCGGACGGCCGGTCGCATTGTGACCATTGCCAAACGACGCTTGGGGCTAAAGACCTCGTGCCGATATTGTCTTATCTATGGCTTCGCGGCAAATGCCGATATTGTGGGGATTCCATAGGAATAAGCGCATTATATATTGAACTTGCGTCCGCCGCGATTGGCCTATGTGCAGTCTTATTCTTGTCGGGTGGTCAGGCCGTGGCGGCGGCGGTGTTCGGTTGGGTGCTGCTACCGCTCGTCATCCTCGATTATCAGAAACTGTGGTTACCCAATCGACTGGTTTTGACATTGGCAGTAGCGGGCGTCTGCTTTGGCCCGTTTCTGACACCCCAGATTGACTGGCCTGACCGCATTTTGGGCGGCATTTTCGGATTTCTTGCATTGGAGGCGATCCGGCAGGTCTTTCGAAAGCTGCGCGAGGTCGAAGGCATGGGGGGAGGCGATCCCAAATTGTTCGGAGCCATTGGCCTCTGGCTCGGTTGGCAGGGCCTGCCGATGACTTTGCTTTTGGCAACTATCTTTGGGTTTCTGTTTGTCGCGGCTGCTTATGCGCTATCCAAAAAGAGCGCCCGACAGCTACCGTTCGGGGCGTATTTGGGAATGGCTTCATTTGTGATTGTCTTGCTGGCTTAGCTGTTTTGCGCATGGACGGCCAGCCAGCCTACCGCTTCAGATTATTGTGCAGGTTCGGCGGGTGCGGGCATCGCAGCCTCCATCTCGGCCTTTGCGTCTGCTTCAATCAACTTTGTGGCTTCTTCGGCGGCTTGTTCGATGGTCAGCTTTTTTTTGGTCACTTCTTCTTGCTGCGAGGCCGCAGGCATAATTCCCTCTGCTGGAGCAGTATCGGGCGTTGCTGGCGTATCATTGCAAGCCGCAAGCATTGCGAGCGCAGATGTCAGTAACAGAACTTTCCTCACTGCGCCGATTCCGGCTTTAGTTCGCCCTCATAATTTGCCAGATAGGCCAAGGTTGCGACCCAAGCGGCCACGTTTTGGCGCAATTCGGCCTTATCGATCTTGTCCAACGTATCATCCGGCGTGTGATGGAGGTCGAAATATTTTGTGCCATCTTGCTGCAAATCGACGATAGCAAGTTTTTGTGCATCGATGATTGCGCCAATGTCCGCGCCGCCGCCCGCCAGTTCGCGGCGGGGGACCACGCCCAAGGGTGCAAGCGCCGAAACGATCTGCGAACGCACCGCATTTGCGCTTTCCGCTAAACGGAAATCCACCGCCCAGATTTTGCCTGCACCAAAGTCGGATTCCATGGCCAAAGCATGTGGTTCGTTGGCGTGCTTCGCCCCATAGTCACGGCCACCCCAGATGCCGACTTCTTCAGCCCCGGCCCAAAGCAAGCGCACGGTGCGCTTTGGTTGGCCCATGGACTTCAGATGCTTGGCGGCCGCCCCGATGATGCCGCAACCCGCCGCGTCATCAATCGCGCCCGTGCCAAGGTCCCAGCTATCCAGATGGCATGCAATGACGATAATCGGCAATTTCGGGTTGGACCCCGTCACTTCGGCCAGCACATTGCCCGAGGTCTGCATACCGATATTCTGCGGGGTAAGTTTCAACTTCATGCGCACAGGCTTCCCGCGCGCAATCATCCGTTCAAGGTTCTCCGCGTCGGGAATCGACAATGCGCCTGCCGGAATAGGGGTGACGCCAGGTTCGAAATTGGTGTTCCCGGTATGCGGATTGCGGTGATAGTCGGTGCCGATGGAGCGGATGACGATGGCCGCCGCGCCTTTCTTGGCCGCAATATTCGGTCCGACAAAGCGGGCAGGGCCAAATGCGCCATAACTGCTACCGTCCTGCGT
>JAEMTM010000003.1:13043-24877 GCA_016462305.1 Sphingomonadaceae bacterium
TCATAAGCGATGTCGTCGGATTTTAGCGCCTTGTCGCGCAATTCTGCGACAGAAACCGGCTTTTGACTATTAGGCGCGGCAATGGCGATTGACGATGTGAGGAACAGCGTGGACGCTGCGGCGAACAGGGCTATATTTTTCTTCATGCCGCATAGGCTTAATCGCATCGCACAGTTTTGCAATCCCGCCTTGCGAGGAAAGCTGCGGATAGCTAGGGAAGCGGCCAAATCAAAGTAATGCAACACAGGAACTAATCCCCATGGCAGCGCAATATAGCTACGTAATGAAGGGAATGACCAAAACCTTCCCCGGCGCGAACAAGCCGGTGCTCAACAATATCAATCTGCAATTCTACCCGGATGCAAAGATTGGCATCGTCGGACCAAACGGCACGGGTAAGTCGACACTGATGAAAATCATGGCGGGCATGGACACCGAATTTACCGGAGAAGCATGGCCCGGAGAACATATCCGCGTTGGTTATCTGGCGCAGGAGCCTGAGCTGGACCCGAACAAAACGGTGCGTGAAAACGTCATGGATGGCGTGCGTCCGGTGGCGGATTTGGTTGATCGCTTTAACGAAATTTCGATGATCATGGGCGACCCGCCCGAAGATGCCGATTTTGACGCATTGATGGAAGAAATGGGCACGCTTCAGGAAAAGATTGATGCCGTCGATGGTTGGTCGCTGGATAGCCAGCTTGAATTGGCCATGGATGCACTGCGGTGCCCACCCGGTGATAGCCCAGTAACGAGCCTTTCGGGCGGTGAAAAGCGCCGGATCGCGCTGACCAGACTGTTGCTTGAAAAGCCCGACATATTGTTGCTCGATGAACCTACCAACCACCTTGATGCGGAATCGGTGGCGTGGCTGGAAAAGCATTTGGTCGACTATAAGGGCAACGTCATCCTCGTAACCCACGACCGCTACTTCCTCGATAATGTGGTGAGCTGGATACTTGAGCTCGATCGTGGTCGCTATTTTGTCTATGAAGGCAATTATTCGACCTATCTTGAGAAGAAGGGCAAGCGCCTTGAGCAGGAGTCGCGTGAAGATGCGGGGCGTCAGAAGGCGATCAAGGACGAGCTGGAGTGGATTCGGCAAAGCCCCAAGGCGCGTCAGACAAAATCCAAAGCACGTATCAAATCTTTCGACCAGTTGGTTGAGGCGCAGGAAAACCGCACCCCCGGCAAGGCACAGATCGTCATCCAAATCCCCGAGCGTCTTGGCAGCAAGGTTATCGAGGTTAAGAATGTCACCAAGGCTTATGGTGATAAATTATTGTTCGAAAATCTGTCATTCACCATCCCGCAGGGCGGCATTGTTGGCGTTATTGGGCCGAACGGCGCAGGTAAATCAACGCTTTTCCGCCTGATTACGGGTCAGGAAGTGCCGGATTCCGGCGAAGTGGAAATCGGCGAAACGGTGAAACTTGGCTTCGTCGACCAAAGCCGCGATGATTTGGACCCCAACAAAAATGTGTGGGAAGAAATCTCCGGCGGCGCGGACTTTATGAAGCTGGGCAAGCATGAAACGCCAACCCGCGCATATGTCGGGGCGTTCAATTTCAAGGGCACCGACCAGCAGAAAAAGGTTGGTCTGTTGTCCGGCGGTGAACGCAACCGCGTGCACATGGCAAAGATGTTGAAAGAAGGCGGAAACGTGCTTCTGCTCGATGAACCGACCAATGATTTGGACGTCGAAACGCTGTCGGCTCTTGAAGAAGCGCTTGAAAGCTTCGCCGGTTGCGCCGTGGTCATCAGCCATGATCGCTTCTTCCTTGACCGCTTGGCCACGCACATATTGGCTTTTGAAGGTGACAGCCATGTCGAATGGTTTGAGGGCAACTTTGAATCTTATGAAGAGGACAAGATTGCCCGTCTTGGCGAGGAAGCCACGCGTCCACACCGTGCAACGTATAAGAAGATGACACGTTGATGATAGTATGAAATCACACACCTCGTCACCGGTTGTAACAAAAGTTCAGGTGACGCGGATGTGCGGCCTTATGGGATAAGCCAGCGACCCGCCCATGAATTTTGCATATCGTCCCATTGCCAGCGCGCACGCCGGTGGCCGGCATTGGCAAGGTACAGCCATTCGATTGTCTCAATCTCAACCAACAAAGCCGCAAAATTAGTGCGATAGTCCGCAAGTTGCTCTTCCTCAGGTTGCTTGCCCTCTATCCAATGGGGCAATCCTGATGAAGGTTCAGCCAAGGGTGTTCCGGGTGCAGCCTCGGCCATGTAACAGCGCCGCGCAAATGGGGTTGAAGTTGACCACGCAATGTCGGCAATGTCGCCCGTGGCCGTGAAATGTGTTTTTCCCGACATCCGGATTTGAACCTTTGCCGCCGGGTCATAGATCAACACGCTGGTCGCCGGGTTCTGACGCAGTTGTTCCGCTTTTATCGAACGCGAGTCGGTATGAAACCGCAGCGTGCGCGCATCTCGCGATACATCGCGCAATATCATGATCCGCAATTGCGGCATGCCCAATGCATCGACAGTGCCCACTGCGGGCATATGAGACGGGCTGTTGCGATTGGTCACACCAGCGGCGATAAGGCTCCATGCTTCTTCAAAACTTAACGCGAGATCATCATAATAAGCGGGGAAGCTATCGGGTTCGTTCATTGTACCTCAAAACTGTCGTTCTCATTATTTAGAACGTAAAGATTACCGTCGGATATGCCGAAATAGGCACCGTGTAGCTTTAATTGTCCCGATTGTTCGCGTGCCGCAATAAAGGGGAAACTACGTAGGTTGGCGAGGCTGACGCGGATCGCCTCCAGCTCCAGATCGCGTTGCGGGTCTTGCGACGCGGATGCCAGCACCTTGTCGCGGGCAGGGCGGACAATATCGACCCAGCTATCAATGAAGCTATACCCGGCCTGTCCCAGGTCGCCGCCCTCCAATGATGCTTTAATGCCGCCACATTGCGCGTGCCCAAGAACGACAATATGACGCACCTCAAGGCCCAAAACGCCAAATTCAATCGCCGCCGAAACCCCATGCAATCCGCCGCCGGTTTCATAGGGTGGAACTAAGTTCGCCACATTACGCAGGGCAAAAACCTGTCCCGGCGTGGTGTCAAACACCGTCGCAGGGTCGACCCGGCTATCGCAGCAGGAGATGATCATGATTGGCGGTGACTGTCCGTCGCTTGCGAGCGCGTCATAGCGCGCCTTTTGCCGGACATAGGCGTCCGATTTGAAACGACGATATCCGTCAACCAAGACGCCAAACTCAGGCATTAGAAACGCTCTCCTCGGACAACTTGAACGTCGCCTACGGTTAACAACATGCCATAGCTATCCAGCAAGGGGGCAATTGCGTCAATTAACTGTTCCGTCTTTGTGTCTGACGCGATGGCCAGCACGATGGTCTTCGCACTGGCACCAGTGACGTCGTCATGCTGCCATTGGCCCGCACGTCCACCACCAGAGTCCACGTGGATAAGGCTCCATCCTGAAATGTCCACGGCTTTCAACTTGCCGACAATACGCGGGACAAGCGGCGTATCGACCAGGATTTCAATACGTTTACGCGGGACGGTTTGTATCATGAGGTCATCCTAAAGCCTGGGCAAGGGCAGCGAAGATACTGATGCCAAAGATGATGTTGAACGGAAAAGTGACGCCGAGTGACATGCTCAGATAGATGCCCGGGTCAGCCTGGGGCAGGGCAAGGCGCATTGCCGCAGGAACCGCGATGTAGGAAGCGCTTGCCGCCAATATGCCAAGCGCCGCTGTTGAGGCAACATCAAGGCCAATGACCGTTCCAACGACGGTGCCAACCGTGCCATTTACCAAGGGCAACAAAATCGCCAAGAAAACCAATCGCAACGTCATCTTGCGCGATTGAATCAGGCGGCGTGCCGCAATCAGGCCCATATCCAGAAGGAAAAGGCACAATACGCCGCGAAAGCCGGTATCGAACAGCGGCTTGACGGCTGCAAACCCGTCGCTTCCGGCAATCGCGCCAATGACGAAGCTGCCGACCAACAACATCACCGAGGCATTGGTAAGCACCTCATGCCATGGCGTCGTGTTGCTCTCACCAGAGCTTGTGTCACCCCGGCGGGCGAGCATCAGGCCACTGATAATGGCTGGCGTCTCCATCAGCGCCAGAACAGCGACCATATATCCCGCGGGGCTTAAGCCTTCGCCGGTTAGCAATTCTATAGCGGTTACAAAGGTAACTACGCTCACCGAACCATAATGCGCGGCAACCGCGCCAGCGTCGACTTTCGACAATTTGCCGATGCCGCGCAACAATGCAAAGGCAAGAACAGGCAAAAGGAAGCTCAAAGCAAGGCCAGCGGCAGCGGCAACCATGACTTCTGTGGTGATTCCGCTCTTGGAGACCTCAACCCCGCCTTTCAAGCCGATTGCTGCCATCAAATAGATGGACATCGCCTTGGCGAACGCCTCTGGAATAGTCAGGTCGGATTTGAGAGTAGCGGCAATAAAGCCAAGTACAAAAAACAGGATCACCGGCGAAGTAAGCGTATCAACGATCATCTTGGCCCCTTTGCGAATTTTGCAACCCATAGCAGGCAAGTTGCAGTTGGCAAGATGGTGCGCTACGTCTATTCGAGCTTCATGAACGCTCCGATCAATATCCCCGAACGCCCGGTTAGGGAACGCAAACCCGACTGGATCAGGGTTAAAGCGCCGACCGGGGCTGGGTTTAATGAAACGCGCCGCTTGATGCGCGATCTCAATTTGAACACGGTGTGTGAAGAAGCGGCCTGCCCCAATATCGGCGAATGCTGGACCAAGAAACACGCCACCGTGATGATACTGGGCGATGTGTGCACACGGGCTTGCGCATTTTGTAACGTGAAAACCGGAATGCCGCGCGCGGTTGACCCGCTGGAACCAGAGCATGTGGCGATTGCTGCGGCCAAGATGGGCCTTGAGCATATCGTGATTACATCTGTTGACCGGGACGATCTGCCCGACGGTGGCGCAAGCCAGTTTGTAAAGGTGATTGCGGCATTGCGGCGAAATACACCCAACACCACAATCGAAATCCTAACCCCCGATTTCCGCAACAAGGCGCAGGCGGCGATTGAAGCCATCGTTACCGCCCGCCCCGATGTGTATAATCACAATCTGGAGACTGTCCCGCGCCTATATCCGACCATTCGGCCCGGCGCGCGTTATTATGCTTCGCTGCGTTTGTTGGAAACGGTGAAACGACACGATCCTTCGATTTTCACGAAGTCTGGCGTGATGCTCGGGCTGGGCGAAGGACGGATGGAGGTGCATCAGGTGATGGACGACATGCGCAGCGCGGACATTGATTTCCTGACGATGGGCCAATATCTGCAGCCAACGCCAAAGCATGCCAAGGTTATGGATTTCGTTACGCCAAGCGCATTTGACGCTTATGCCGCCATCGCGCGCGCCAAGGGTTTTCTGCTGGTTGCGGCAAGCCCACTGACTCGGTCGAGTTATCATGCGGGTGATGATTTCGCCAAGATGCGCGACGCACGTACGGCGCAACGCGCCAAGGTGCGCTAAGGGTTTCGTTCACACATGCCGCACCACCACGAACGCCGCAGCCTGCCGCATAATGCTGCGCAAATGTATGATTTGGTAGCGGACGTCAGACGCTATCCTGAATTTCTACCTTGGGTCAGCGCCATCCGTATCCGGAAGGATGAAGAAAGCGAAATGCTGGCAGATATGATTGTCGGGTTCAAATCGCTTCGGGAAACGTTCAGCAGCCGCGTGGTGAAGACCCCTAAGTCATCGATCATCGTTGATTATCTTGATGGCCCCATGAAGCACTTACACAATGCTTGGACGTTCGAGGATGTCGAAGGCGGCGGCTCAATTGTCGAATTTACCGTCGAATTTTCTTTCCGTAACCGCGTGTTTGAGGCGCTGGCCGGTCAGTTTTTTGATTCGGCTC
Organism: Sphingomonadaceae bacterium; assembly: GCA_016462305.1. Lineage (GTDB taxonomy): Bacteria > Pseudomonadota > Alphaproteobacteria > Sphingomonadales > Sphingomonadaceae > Sphingorhabdus_B. Next base: position 18,972 of record JAEMTM010000003.1, read on the forward strand.
TCCGCAAGATGACAACGGCGTTTGTTGAACGTGCCGACGCGCTTTATGGTGCGGGCGGAAGCAACAATTCCAACGCATGAAGCGTTGCAAAGGCACGGATATCAGCGCGGCTTTTGTCTGAGCCAAAAGATTTGTGGTCACCCATCACCTCTTCCGGGTTTTGACCTTTGACCGCTACGGCAAAAACTACGGTGCCAACGGGTTTGCTGGCGGTCCCGCCGTCTGGGCCGGCCACACCGCTAATCGCGACGGCCACGTCCGCGCCGCTTTTTTTCAGCGCACCTTGCGCCATGGCCCATGCGACGCCGACGGATACAGCGCCGAATGCATCGATGATGTCTTCATTTACGCCCAGAAGCTTAATCTTCGCGTCATTGCTATAGGTAACAAAGCCATAGCCAAGGACAAAGCTGCTACCCGGAACTTCGGTGATCGCGGCCGCGACAAGGCCGCCGGTGCAGCTTTCCGCAATGGCAATCATGCGTCCCGCAGCTTTGTTCTCGGCAACAACGCGCGCGGCCAGTTCGGCAATCTCGGCGGGTAAGACGGTGTCCATATTCAGATTTTCTCAAAAGTGGCGGTGGCTTGCGCGGCGATACCTTCGCCACGGCCAGTAAAACCAAGCATTTCGGTTGTTGTTGCCTTTACCGATATGCGGTCCACATCAACAGACATTATTTCTGCCAGCCGTTCGCGCATTTGTCCCCGGAAAGGTCCGACCTTTGGCTGTTCGCAGATAATGGTAACATCGGCATTTGACAGCTCAAAGCCATCTGCGCGCGCCAGCTTCATGGCATGCGCAAGGAACTGGTCGGAGGACGCACCGCGCCATTGCGGGTCGCTTGGTGGGAAATGATCGCCAATGTCTCCCTTGGCGATGGCCCCCAATATGGCGTCGGTCAGCGCATGCATGGCAACATCGGCATCGCTATGGCCATCAAGACCCCTGTCATGGGGGATCAGCACGCCGCATAACCATAATTCGGCGCCTGGCACTAGGCGGTGGACGTCAAAACCATTTCCGCTTCGGAATGTGGGCATGCTGTTTCCTGCAAAATCGCTTGAGAAGGTAAATTTATTGAGCGCCTCCGCGCCCGGCACGATACGCACGTCGCTTCCCTGCGCCATCAACATGCGTGCATCGTCGGTTGGTTCTGCGCCCGTCCAGCTTTGGTGGGCTGCGTAAATGTCCTGAAAGGCAAAAGCCTGTGGCGTTTGAATACGCCACAGATTTTCGCGTGCGACGGTTTCGGACAGTATATCCGTGCCGCGTGAAAGGCTGTCAACGACGGGGAGGGCGGGGACAGCACCGGGCGCAAGCGACAAGGCGTCCAACAAGTCGTCGATGACGTGAGCAGGAAGGAAGGGGCGTGCAGCGTCATGGATCAACACCTGATCAACCGTTTGCGCAGTGGCAATCGCCTTTAACCCCAAATAGACGCTTTCGCGGCGCGTCAGCCCGCCTAGTACGAAAATCGGTTCTCTAAGACCCGCAAGCACAGCTTCCGCCTCTGCTTCTTGGCCCGCACCAACCGCCACATAGACTTGGTCAATATCCGGGTGCGCCGCCAATGTCGCATAGCTGTGCCACAGCATAGGCTTGCCGCGCACAAGGCGAAACTGCTTTGGCTGCGCGCCGCCCACGCGGCTGCCTGAGCCGGCGGCGACGATGAGTGCAACGGTGGTTGGTCGAGATGCCATTTGGGCGCTCTAGCGACAGCAGACTTGCCCGCCAAGCTGAAAGCGGGTAACGGCCTGCCTAAATTTTAGGCAGTGTTTGAAGATGCAACTGAAACCCATCCATATCGGCAACATCAAAATCGATTGTCCCGTCATATTGGCGCCCATGACTGGCGTGACCGATATGCCGTTCCGCAAAATTGTGCGTCAGTTTGGCTCCGGCTTGAACGTCACCGAGATGATCGCCAGCCAAGCGATGATCCGTGAGACGCGGCAAAGCATCCAAAAATGCGAATGGGACGCCATTGAGGAGCCAGTGTCGATGCAGCTTGCCGGTTGCACCCCTTATGAAATGGGCGAAGCGGCCAAGCTGAACGAAGAACGCGGTGCGGCCATTATCGACATCAACATGGGGTGCCCGGTCAAAAAAGTTGTCAATGGCGACGCCGGCTCTGCGCTGATGCGGGATTTGCCCTTGGCCGCGAGCTTGATTGCGGCAACGGTGAAGGCCGTGTCGGTGCCTGTGACTGTCAAAATGCGCATGGGTTGGGACCATGGAAGCCTGAATGCGCCTGAACTTGCGCATATTGCCGAGGATCTGGGTGCAAAAATGATCACCGTGCACGGCCGTACGCGGAACCAGATGTATAAAGGCTCTGCCGACTGGGCATTTGTGCGTAAGGTGAAGGACGCGGTATCATTGCCTGTCATCGTAAATGGCGACATCTGCAATATTGAAGACGCGCAAACTGCTTTGGTGCAGAGCGGCGCAGATGGCGTGATGGTTGGCCGCGGCGCTTATGGTAAGCCATGGTTGCTTGGCCAAATGATGCACTGGTTTCGGAACGGACAGACCATCGACGACCCGAATATCGATACGCAATTTCGTCTTATCATGAACCATTATCGCGCCATGCTTGACCATTATGGCAGCGAAGTCGGGGTGCGTATCGCACGCAAGCATATTGGCTGGTATACCAAGGGGCTGAACGGGTCAGCAGAGTTCAGAAACTTTATGAACCGTATTGACGATCCAAATGTCGTGATCGACGAATTGACGCGCTTTTATGAACCGTTCCTGATCAAATCGGCAGCCTGATTTATGTCGCAAGCCATGCATCGTCCCGATTATGGCCAGATGCTGGCGAGTATTGCGGTTCCGGTGCTTTTGATTTCCCCAGATCACATTATCAATTATGCCAATGACGCCAGCGAGGCGTTTTTCGGACGGAGTAGGCGGCGGTTGGAGGGGCAACGCATACATGAAACGCTCATTTTTGAAAGCGAGCGGATGAATGCGGCATTATTGTCACCGGACAGCGACATATCTGCCCAAGATATGGAGCTTAAAACGCCCCACGGCGTCATTACAGTCGATATAAACCTGTCTTCGGTGTCCAAGGAGCCGGAATGGAGAATCGCCATCATATCGCCGCGTAATGGCGGGCGAGAGCATATCGGCGACCAGCGCGACATTGGGCAGCAGCAAGCGATGGGCGCGCCTGCCATATTGGGGCATGAGATAAAAAACCCATTGGCGGGTATCAAAGGCGCAGCGCAGTTGCTGGCCCGGATCGTCGATGAAAAAAACCGCGCCCTGACGGAATTGATCGTGAACGAGGTTGACCGCATTGCGCGGTTGCTCGACCAAATGCAAAAGCTTGGGCGTTCTGAACCGGCGGAACTTGCGCCTGCCAACATCCACTTGCTGATCGAACGTGCCATTCGCTCGCTACGCGCCGCGAACCGCGCTATGCCGGAAATTTCCATCAATTATGACCCGTCATTGCCAGATGTTCTGATCGATGCCGACGGGATGGTTCAAATACTCATCAATCTGCTGCAGAACGCGACAGACGCGCTGCAAGGGCGTCTGGACGGCGTGATAGGCATTTCGACCCGCTATATCATGAGCGGTGCTTTAAGGGACGCTGACGTTGATCGGCGGTCGATTAAATTGCCCGTTGAGATCGCTATATCGGACAATGGCCCCGGCGTGCCGGAGCATATACTAGACGAACTGTTTTCGCCCTTTGTGACCACAAAACGTGATGGGCAGGGGCTTGGCCTCGCCATTGTGCGCAAACTCGTGCAGCAAATGAACAGCCGCGTGCTGTTCGAACGCGATGCTGCGCAGGGGCAAACGACGTTCCGGCTGTTGCTGCCGGTTGCATCTGGGAAAACGAACGCATGAAACCGCCACGGGTACTCATTGTTGAGGATGACGCATCCATCGGCCTTGTGGTGAGCGCCGCGCTGCAAGCGGAGAATATCGAAACATCATTATGTGATTCCGTGGCGGCGCGCGACACGGCCTTGGCCAGTGGACATTTTGATTTGATGCTGACCGATGTCATGTTGAAGGACAGCGATGGTCTCACCACCTTGAAAGAGGCGATGGAAAAAACGCCCAACATGCCGGTCATCATCATGTCCGCGCAGAACACGCTGGAGACCGCGGTGCGCGCTAGCGAGATTGATGCGTTTGAGTATTTTCCAAAACCCTTTGATCTGAATGATCTCGTTCTGGCGGTGAAGCAAGGCATCGAAAAGCGGCGCTCAACGGCGCAAGATCCTTTCGAGTCGCTCACCGAGGCCAATCTTCCGATGATTGGACGAAGCGCGGCGATGCAGGATGTTTACCGCATGGTCGCACGGCTTTTGCGGAATGATTTGTCGGTCCTGATTTCGGGCGAAAGCGGCACGGGCAAGGAATTGGTGGCCGAAGCGATCCATAATCTGGGGCACCGCAAAACCGGCCCCTTTGTCGCGGTCAACATGGCGGCGATCCCAAGCGAACTGATTGAGGCTGAATTGTTCGGCCATGAAAAAGGCGCGTTTACAGGGGCCGTTGGCCAATCCATCGGTCGGTTTGAACAGGCCCAGGGCGGCACATTATTCCTCGACGAAATTGGCGACATGCCCATGCACGCGCAGACACGATTATTGCGCGCATTACAAAGCGGCGTCATTAGCCGTATCGGCGGCAAAGCCAGCATTCGCCTAGATGTACGCATCGTCGCCGCGACCAACCAGAATTTGCCAGCATTGATCGAAAAAGGCGGCTTTCGTGAAGATTTATTCTATCGCCTGAACGTCGTCCCGATTGAAATGCCGCCATTGCGCGACCGGACGGAAGATATTGGCCTGCTCGCGCAACATTTTTTGATGATGGCGGCGAAAGATGGCCTGCCGATGCGGAAAATCGATGACAATGCCATTGGCCATTTGATGGTGATGCCGTGGCGCGGCAATATTCGCGAACTAAAAAACCTGGTCTACCGCCTCGCTTTGTTATGCCGCGAAGATACCATTACGGACGCGACGATCATGCAATTTGTTGAACCGGCGCAGGATGCGGAGCCGCCCATCCAAGGGGCAAGTTTTGAAGCAGCGGTGGCGCAGTTTTTAAGGGATCAGCGTCAGCGCGGATCAATGCGTGAAAAACTATATCCACGCGCATTGGCGCAGTTCGAAATTCCGTTGCTTCAGCATGTGATGAAGCAAGTGAAGGGCAATCAGTTAAAGGCGGCAGCTTTGCTGGGTATAAACCGCAATACCTTGCGCAAAAAATTGACTGACTATGGCATTGGCCCTTCAGGCGGGCGTTAGAAGGCATTGGCCCTTTAGGCGGGCGTTAGGCCGTGAACGCATAAATGGACGGATTAACGCGATACATTGCCTAAAAACCACAATTTTGTGCTTTTCAGGCAACGCAAGGAATGGCACAGTGTCTTTATGGCAACAACGGACCTTGAGGAAGAACGCGTTTCACCCTCCGCTGTCCGTCGTCTTTTTGAACGGGTCACTGACCTGCTCGGCAATAGTCAGTCCATAAAGTTTTTGGAAATTGCCAGCGCCGTGATGTTGATCGTCGCTGGCGTGGTCACTGCTGTGCTTTTGGTGGGGCAAGGGCCACAATCGGAACCACTGGCGCCTGCGGCATCGGCGACAATGCTCGTCAGCAACTTGCTGCCAGCTACTTTTCTCCTCGTGTTGTTCGGCCGCCGCGTTGCACTCAAGCGCGCAGAAAGCAGCAGCATCGGCAGTAAGCAACCATTGCATGTCCGTTTGGTCGCGATTTTTTCGGCGATCACTGCGGTGCCTACGGTTCTTCTCGTCATCTTTGCCTCATTGCTGTTTCAAAGCGGTATCCAATTTTGGTTCTCAAGCTCTGCGCGCGGGATTTTGGAAAATGCGGGGGAATTGGCAAAGGGCTATTATGA
>JAEMTM010000003.1:24977-38543 GCA_016462305.1 Sphingomonadaceae bacterium
GCTCTGCGCGCGGGATTTTGGAAAATGCGGGGGAATTGGCAAAGGGCTATTATGACGAAAAGGTGCGCGATGTCGGCGACGAAACGGTCACAATGGCGGGAGACATCCGATACATTTTATCGCAGGTAAAAATAAACAGCTCTGAATTTTTGGAGATTGCCTATCCTCGACAGGTCTTGAACCGCCAGTTGAGTGAGTCCGCGATTGTAACGATCGGACCAAGCGGACAGCAAAACACGGAGGCTTGGCTTGCTGAAAAATTACGTGGTGACTGGATTAGCGATGAAGCGCTCGGAAAATTAGAATCCGGCGAAAATTTTGTTGTTACGGTAACTCCCAATAATATCGATGCTGTCGTGGTACTGTATGACAAGCCGCGAACATATCTGTATGTAAGGCGCGCAGAAACAGTGCCTTCATTTGCTTTGGGTTCACGCGCGCAGTCTGTCCTTGAAGACTATGACAAAATGGTCGCACGGTCGCGGGCTTTGCAAATCCAGTTCAATCTCGCGCTCTATTTTGTATCGTTGATGATTATCGGGATCACTTTGTGGGTCGCCTTGCGGGTTGCCGACCGCCTTGTACGCCCCGTCAACAGTCTGGTGAATGCGGCCCAAATGATTGCCGATGGTGACCTGTCTGCGCGCGTAAGCAGCGATCAGTATCGCGATGATGAGGTGGGCTTTCTCTCGCAATCATTCAATCGCATGACCGAACGTTTGCAGGAACAGACAGGCGCATTGTTGGCCACCAATCACCAACTTGACGAACGGCGCTTGTTCATTGAGGCGGTATTGGAATCGGTGTCCGCCGGGGTTGTTTCGGTTGACGGCAATAATGTGGTCCAGCTCGCCAACTCTACGGCGGAAAAGTTGCTGAAGACCAAATTTGATACAATCGTTGGGCAAAAATTTGCGCTTGTTGCGCCCGCGCTGGCGGCGTTTGCCAGCGAAAGCCCGCGGGGTGTGGTGCAATTGGGGGATGGACCGGAACCGCGCACAGTGGCGGTGACCGTCTCTCCGCGTGCGCAAGACAGCGTGATAACCTTTGAAGATATTAGCCAGCAATTGGCAGACCAACGCAGCGCCGCTTGGTCCGATGTTGCGCGCCGGATCGCGCACGAAATCAAAAATCCGCTGACCCCGATACAGTTGGCCGCAGAGCGCCTGCAACGCCGTTTTGGCAATCATATTCCCAAGGATCAGGCGATATTTGAACAATTGACCAGCACTATCGTCCGACAGGTTGGGGATTTGCGCAATATTGTCGATGAATTCTCGTCCTTCGCACGCATGCCGAAGCCTTTGTTCCGTGACGAAAATGTTCATGATATTGTTGGCCATGCCGTATTTTTATTTGAAGTGGCGCACCCCGATATCACATTCAACTATAATCACAGCGGCGCAGTCCCCACTCTGATTTCTGACAGACGGCAGCTTGGGCAGGCGATTACAAATATTCTCAAAAATGCGGTTGAATCTATTGAAGAAAAAAGAAAATTAGGCCCAATTGACGGAACGATATCAATTGATCTGTTAATGGGTGAAGAGGCGTTGATGATCCGTATCGCGGACAATGGCATTGGCCTGCCGTCAGACCGCCAACGAATTATGGAACCCTATATTACTAACCGCTCCAGCGGCTCTGGGCTAGGACTTGCGATTGTGAAGAAGATTATTGAAGAACATTTCGGAGAGATTTCATTGTCAGATAACTATCCCGCCGGCGCGGTCGTGACGTTGAAATTTAATCCGCAATTCGTGGCATCCAAGGTGGGAAAATTACATTCTTCTCCGCCGCTTTCCAATGCAGATGAGGTTATTGGCTAATTATGGCACTCGACATACTGATTGTAGATGATGAACAAGACATTCGGGACTTGGTCTCCGGTGTCCTTGATGACGAAGGATACGGCACCAGAACCGCAGCCTCCGCAGATGAAGCATTGGCTGCACTGGATGAGCGGCTTCCGTCGTTGATATTGCTCGACGTCTGGCTGCGCGGGTCATCGATGGACGGGATTGAGTTACTGCGCGCCATCAAAATCCGCGATCCGCAAATTCCGGTTATCGTGTTCTCGGGCCATGGGAATATCGACACTGCTGTTGCTGCCATTGGGCAAGGTGCGGTCGATTTTATCGAAAAGCCATTTGAAGCCAGCCAGTTGTTGCATCTTGTTTCAAAGGCAACCGAAACGGAGCGGCTGCGTGCTGAAAATGCCGTCCTGAAGGCGCGGGTGGGGCATTCGGAGGAACTGACCGGTTCGTCGGTATCGATCAATGCGGTGCGCGCAACGCTTAAGAAGGTCGCTGGCACTGGAAGCCGAATGCTTATCACTGGACCGGCAGGTGTGGGCAAAGAAGTCGCAGCACGGTTGTTGCATAGCTGGAGCCCACGGGCAGGGTCGCCCTTTGTGTCCGTAAGTGCCGCCCGATTGTCTCCTGAAAGATTTGACGAAGAGTTGTTTGGAATCGAACAGGATGGCCATCTCGCGCAGGCGGGCATGTTGGAGAAAGCGCATGGCGGGACACTGTTCCTAGACGAAGTTGCAGACATGCCACGCACCACGCAAGGCAAGATTCTGCGCGTGTTAACTGACCAGAGCTTCGTTCGGGTAGGCGGTGACCGGCAAATACGTGTCGACGTCCGCTTTGTGTCTGCCACTGCGCGCGATCTGGCTGTCGAAATTTCCGAAGGCCGGTTCCGCGAAGATTTGTTTTACAGGTTAAACGTCGTTCCGGTCGAAATTCCGCCCTTGTCGGGGCGGCGCGAAGATATTCCCGACCTTGTCAATCATTATGCCGCGCGCTTTGCGTCCGAACATCGCATTTCGCCACCTAACTTTTCGGGTGATGCGATGGCGGCACTTCAGGCATGTGAATGGCCGGGCAACGTCCGGCAATTGCGTAACATCATTGAACGCACCATCATATTGGCCCCGGCAGAGGGCGTTGCGACAATTGAGGCCGATATGCTGCCGTCAGAAATCATCAACAGCTATGAAGGCGCGGAACATAATGTGACGTCGCTTATGGGGGCGCCATTACGTGAGGCGCGCGAAGCATTTGAACGCGAATATTTGCGGGTGCAGATCAAACGCTTTTCCGGAAATATCTCAAAAACAGCCGCTTTTGTCGGTATGGAACGCTCTGCGCTGCACCGGAAGTTAAAGCTATTGGGTATTTCTGTCCGCAAAAATGCACTGGATTTTAGCGACGACGCACAGTCTTGAGCGCAATTGCGAAGTCGGTGTTATTCGTGTAATGTCCGTATTGCTGGGTTATATGGTTGCTTGACGGGCAATCTGCGACAATCGGCATAACGATAAATATAAACGGACAATTACAATGACTGAAAAAAATAACGGTCTTCAAGACCTATTTCTGAACTCCCTCAGAAAATCGAAGACCCCTGTGACTATGTTTTTGGTAAAGGGCGTAAAACTTCAAGGTGTTGTAACGTGGTTTGACAACTTCTCGGTGCTGTTGCGCCGCGATGGCATGTCGCAGCTTATCTATAAGCATTCTATATCGACAATTATGCCGTCGACTTCACCGGACCGTTCCTTATTCGATGATATGATGTCGCGCACCACCCACCGGCCCGGCATGCTACAGGATGTTTTTCTGTACGCGATGTGTGATAAGAAAGAATCCGTTACGACGTTTCTGGTGAATGGCGTGATGCTTCAAGGCGCTATTGTCGCTTATGATCTTTTTTCGGTCATGCTGGCACGTGATGGCACGACGCAGCTTGTGTATAAGCATGCCATATCCACCATCCAGCCAGCGCACGCCGTTAACCTTGCGGATTATAATCAGGGCGTCGACGAGATCAATGTTTGAGCGGGTTTGAGCGCAGCGAGACGGATGAGTTCGCGCGTGGCGCGCGCGCTTTGGTTGTTTATCCAGAGCTGCCTGGACGGGCCTCTGTGGGGCCGGAGGCGCGTCTTGCCGAAGCTGAGGGGCTTGCACGCGCCATTGGCCTGAATATTGTTCGCAAAAAGCATTATCGGGTGCGTTCACCGCGGGCGGTGACGCTGCTCGGCGGTGGTCAGGTTGAAGAAATAGCCGAAATGGGCCGTGATCTTGAGGCCGATCTTCTGATTGTGGATGCTTCGCTGACCGCCATACAGCAACGTAATCTGGAAGAACGCACCGGGCTGAAGACGATTGATCGGACTGGGCTGATCCTTGAAATTTTTGGCGAACGCGCCGCCACGGCCGAAGGACGGCTGCAGGTTGAATTAGCGCATCTTGACTATCAAGCGGGGCGCTTGGTCCGTAGCTGGACTCACTTGGAGCGGCAGCGCGGTGGTTTCGGCTTTCTGGGCGGTCCAGGTGAAACGCAGATTGAGGCCGACCGTCGGATGATCCGGGACCGCATGGCGCGGTTGCGGCGCGAATTGGAGGAGGTGAAAAGGACGCGTTCTTTGCATCGCGCCCGCCGCAAACGGGCACCTTGGCCAGTGATCGCTTTGGTGGGCTATACCAACGCGGGTAAATCGACTTTGTTCAATCGGTTGACGCGTGCGACCGTCCTGGCCGAAGATATGTTGTTCGCGACGTTAGACCCAACGATGCGGCAAATCACGCTACCGGGGGTGGAAAAGGCGATATTGTCCGACACTGTTGGTTTTGTCTCTGACCTGCCAACGCAATTGATCGCTGCGTTTCGCGCGACGTTGGAGGAAGTCATATCGGCTGACATTATCGTCCATGTGCGTGACATTTCGCATCCCGAGAGCGATGCGCAGCGTGACGATGTTTTGCAGATTTTGCGCGATTTGGGCGTTCTGGACGATGCACAGGCGGGCAATCAGCCCCGGATGGTTGAAATTTGGAACAAGCTGGATCTTTTGGACGATAATCGGCGGGCGGAGTTATCCGGCATCGCTGCGCGCGATGACAATATCTTGATGATATCGGCCGAGACAGGGGAGGGCATTGATGCATTCAAGGCCTACCTCGCTACGCTCATTGCCAAAGGAAATGATCTCCGCACCGTCAAATTGCGCACGGATGATGGCGCGGCGTTAGCTTGGTTGCATGGACGCGGTGTGGTGCGCAGGCAGTATGTTGACGGTGACATTGTCTCAATCGATGTGTCATTGAGCCGCCAATTATGGGGACAGTTCGAAAAACAGTTCGAAGAACAGATCGAACAGGCCTCCGCTTAAACCTGCGTCTTAATTTTTCTCTTTTGCTTTGGCTTGCTGCCAAAGTTCTTCTTTTTCATCGAGTGACAAACCCACAAAAGCGTCGCCGGCAGACATTTCCATGTCGCGAAACCGCCGTTCGAACTTGGCGCTCGCTTGCTTCAGGGCAAATTCTGCATCCACTTTATGAAAGCGTGCGAAGTTGACCACGGCGAATAGCAAATCGCCTATTTCTTCTGTTACATGTTCTGCTGAAATAGCGTTTTCAACTTCTTCTAATTCCTCTATTATTTTTTCACGTGCACCTGACTGATCTGGCCAATCAAACCCTGTGCGCGCCGCCCGTTTTTGAATCTTCTGCGCGCGCAATAAAGCGGGAAGGGCGAGGGCGACTCCTGCCAACGCGCTGTTGTCTTCATCTGCGCTGCGTTCGGCGGCCTTTATGGCTTCCCAATTGTCTGGCACCTCATGACGTGTAGCTGTGGCATCGCCAAACACATGCGGATGGCGGCGCACCATTTTATCACAAATGCCACTAACGACGTCTTGCAAGTTGAACGCGCCAAGTTCGGATGCCATTTGGCAATGAAACACGACCTGAAGCAGCAGGTCGCCAAGTTCGTCCTTGAGCGATACCAGATCATTACGCTCAATGGCATCGGCAACTTCATAGGCCTCTTCAATGGTATAGGGCGCAATCGTCGCAAAGTTTTGCGCAATATCCCAGGGACAGCCAGTATCACGATCACGCAGACGCGCCATGATATTCGTAAGAGGGGTAATGTCAGCGCTCATTGGTCCACCATATCAATAAGTTCGATAATATATATTATGTTAAGTAATATGCCAAATCAGCTTTGCGTGCGCGTCAACTGCAATGACCTTATTCACGGTTGAAGCACCATCATATTGGCTTCCACGCGCCAGCTTTGCATGCTGTTAAGGAAGTTCATGCCCAATACATTGACGTCGCCAAAACGTTCCGACACGACAACTTGATGGTTCTCGATGCTGTGCGGGCCAACCGACAATGAACGGACGACTCCGCGCTTGGCGGCTATACGGCCGTTTGCGGTGCTCAGGATGATTGGATAGCCATCGGCTTCAACGCCGACTTCACTCGCTGTGGTCGCATTGATCGCCGTCATCGTCGCGCCGCTATCGAGCATGAAGCGAACGGGTTTGCCGTTTATGTCGACCATGAGCCAGTAATGGCCATCGTCCTGTCGGCGCAACTCTATCGCTTCGCTGCTGATATTTTGTCCGGCGGTGCCTGATATGTCGGCTTTCACGCGCTCCCAGATGCCGATAAATTCAAACCGGAAGCTGAAAATGGCAAATAAGGTCGCAAAAATGGCGATCCAAGCGAGCCCTGCCTTGGCAACATAGCCCAAGGGTAAGCGGCGCGCGGCAAGCGAGCTGACCAGCAGCAATATGCACACAACGCCCCAAATCAGCGACGGTCCGTCTTCCATGACGTTCATCGACTTGCTTTCGTAAACAGGTTGTAGAAATTGTCTGAAGTTTGCTGTGCAAGGCTTTCCGCTGCAACGCCGCGTAGCTGCGCCACAAAGCGCGCGGTATCGGCCACAAAGGCTGGCTCACCGGTTCTGCCGCGATGCGGTATCGGCGCCAAAAACGGGGCATCGGTTTCCACTAGCAATCGATCTGCGGGCAACCATTTGGCTACATCTTGAAGGTCTTTGGCGTTCTTAAAGGTTACGATACCCGACAGCGAGATATACAGACCCAAATCCAAGGCAATCCGCGCAAATTCTGCGCTGGCGGTAAAGCAATGAATAACGCCGGTGAACGCGCCTTCCCGCATTTCTTCGGTCAGTATCGCTGCTGTGTCGGCCTCCGCATCGCGGGTGTGGATGATGATCGGCAGGCCAGTTTGCCGCGACGCCTTAATATGCTCACGAAAGCCCGTGCACTGCTGCGCCCGGTCGCTTTTGTCGTAATAATAATCGAGGCCTGTCTCACCAATAGCGACCACTCTCGGATGTGCGGACTCGGCAACGAGTTTAGCACAGTCCATGCCGACATGTTGGTCCGCCTCATGCGGGTGAATGCCGACGGACGCCCACACATCCTTTTCTTGTTCGGCAAGGCCAATGACCTCATCCCACTCGCGCTCTCGCGTCGAAATGTTGAGCATCGCCGACACCCCGCTTTCGCGCGCCCGCTTTAGTATCTCGGCCTGTTGTTCAACCAAGCCCTTGTAATTGAGGTGGCAGTGGGAATCGACGAACATCAGATGGAGGCCCCCTCCTCTGCTGGCAATTGTAGGCGCGGAAACAGGCCTATAGGCTGGGCAATTTGCAACCCGCCTTCGGCCAGCGGCGCATACCAATGCGACCCGGCACGCGCATAATTACGCACATCCTGCGGCACAGCCATTTGATCGAGCAGCTTAGTGGCTGACCCGGGAATGATTGGCTGCACGGCTATGGCCAATTGCGCGATGCAGATGAATAACGTCGCCAACACCGTCTCCATCCGATCGGGATCGGTTTTCTTAAGCGCCCATGGCGCCTGCACGTCGACATAGGCGTTACATGCAAACACCGCATGCATCCACGCTTCCAAAGCCTGCGACATGGCCAATTCTTCGAAATGCGCCGGAATTTGCGTCGAAACGACATTGCCGACCAAGTCGAGCAAGGCTTGGTCATCGGCATGATGGCCGTGAATCGCAGGAAGATAGCCTTCGCAGTTTTTGAAAATCAGCGACAATGTCCGCTGCGCCAGATTGCCAAAACTGTTCGCCAAATCAGCGTTTACCCGCGTCACAATGGCTTCGGGGCTATAGCTGCCGTCCTGCCCAAAGCTGACTTCGCGCAATAGGAAATAGCGCAAGGCATCGACGCCAAACAACACTGCTAGCTCCATCGGGTCGACGACATTGCCCAAGGATTTCGACATTTTCTCCCCGCGCGACAACAGAAAACCGTGGCCGAACACCATTTTTGGCAAGGGCAAGCCCGCCGACATCAGGAATGCGGGCCAATATACCGTGTGGAACCGAACAATGTCCTTGCCGATGATATGGATGCTGGCTGGCCAGAATTTGCGCCATTCTTCGGTGTCATTTGGAAAGCCAATGGCGGAGATATAGGTGGTCAGCGCATCGAGCCAGACATACATGACATGGTTCTCGCTACCCGGAACCTTGACCCCCCAGTCAAAGCTGGTGCGGGAGACGGATAAGTCCTTCAACCCGCCTTCGACAAATTTGACGGTTTCGTTCTTGCGGCTGTCGGGGCGCATAAAACCGGGGTTCGCGGCGTAATAGTCCAACAAAGGCTTTTGATATTTGGAGAGCCGGAAAAACCAGCTTTCTTCAACGGTCCATTCAACGGGCGTACCTTGGGGCGACAGCTTTTGCCCCCCTTCCCCATCGGTTAGCTCGCCTTCGTCATAATAAGCTTCGTCGCGGATAGAGTACCACCCCTCATAGCGGTCCAGATAGAGATCGCCATTGGCCTCAAGCCGTTTCCAGATCGCTTGGCTCGCTTTGTGATGACTATCGGCGGTTGTCCGGCAAAAATGGTCAAAAGAAATATCAAGTGTTGCACACATCTGCATGAAATAGGATGACATTTCATCCGCAAGATCGCGCGTTTCTCTACCCAGCCCACGCGCCGTCTGGTCCATTTTCAGGCCATGTTCGTCCGTGCCAGTGACGAAACAGACTTCGCGGCCATTCAGCCGCTGAAAACGTGCAATCGCATCTGTGGCAATTGCCTCATATGCGTGGCCGATATGCGGCTTCCCATTGGGATAAGCGATTGCGGTGGTGATGTAGAAAGGTTCGGACATGGAAACTCTTAATATGGGCTATGGGCGCGCTGTATGCGCTTGAATCGATGCCAGCAAGCCTCCCATTTGAAAGACGACGCTTTGTTTGTCCAAACTTAACGCAATGGCCCGTGCGGCAAGCTCGCTGGCGGCTTCCCAAGCGGCGACACCATTGCGCGCCTGCGTAGCGTCCAGCTTGCGGGTGTGTTCCGCGATCAGCGACGGCGCACGGCGCAAGAAAGCCTCATAACGCGGCTGCGCAGCCTTTAACGCCAGCCTGTCCGCCAAGCCACTGCGCAGTGCATTGTCGCGGTCACCCGTGCGCAAGATCGACATCATCGCGTCCTCAATTTCCTTCAGGTCAAGGCCAAGAAAATCAAGCGCTTGCCCCGGCGTGCCATTGCCCAAACGAATAAGTGCCTGAAGCTCGTCCGCACCGACCTCTGGTGCAGCGCGGTGCAAAACGTTGGTCATGTCGGCGTCACTCAATCCCTCAAACCGAAGGATCTGGCAGCGCGACCGAATGGTGGGCAGCAATCGGTCACTGGCGTGGCTCACGAGGAAGAAAAAGGTGCCAACCGGTGGCTCCTCCAGCGACTTGAGCAAGGCGTTGGCTCCACCCCGCTCCAGGTCGTCCGCAGCATCGATGATGATCGCACGTCTGTTGCTTAAACCGGGACGTGTGGTCAGCGACTGTTGCAGCCCGCGGATTTGATCGACGGTAATGCTGCGCTTGAACTCGGTGACATCATCAATGTCCTCATCCTCCTTCAACGGCTCCTTCGGTAGCCGCTTCACGGACAGGATATCGGGATGCGACCCACGCGCAATCATGCTCGCATAGGCATTTTCCGGGTCAACCAGCATGGCCGCAGCCCGCAATGCAAAGGCAGACTTGCCGATGCCTCGTGGCCCAGATAAAATCCAGCCATGGTGGATTTTTCCACTGTCACAAGCGGTCGCGAACTGCCGCCACGCCTTATCATGTCCGACATAATCGTTCATGCAGGCTCCAACAGGTCGCTAATTTCGGTCAGTAAGCGCGCGGTCACCTCGTCCGCCGCGCCCGACGCATCGACAAGCCGCACGCGCGGTTCACATTCGGCAAAGCGCACAAAGGCCACATCGACGTCCGAATGGAAAACCTCTGTGCGGCCCTGAATGCGGTCGGGCTGGTTCTGGTCACGCGCAGCCGCTCGGCTTGCGGCCTCTTTGGTATCGAGCCGCAACACTAAGGTTCGGTCGGGCAACATGCCATGGCTGCCGATCTGGTGCAGCGTCATGATGTCGGCATCGGACAGGCCGGAACCCGCACCCTGATAGGCCCGGCTGCTGTCGATAAAGCGGTCGGAAATGACCCATTTCCCGCTGGCCAAGGCTGGCGCGATAAGGCGCTCGACATGGTCGCTGCGTGCGGCGGCGAACAGCAATGCCTCGGCGCGCGGCATCCACCGTTCCGCACTTCCGCCAAGGAGCAACTGCCGGATGGTTTCCGCGCCCTCGGTCCCACCCGGTTCGCGGGTTAACAATACTTCGAATCCATGTTGGGTGATGAACGCGGCAAGCGCCGCAATCTGGGTCGATTTGCCAACCCCCTCGCCGCCTTCAATGGATATAAAACGGCCGCGCACGGTCATAGGCGCACCCATATTGGTTGGATAATCGCAGTATCAAGCATAAAATATCTGTTCCGTCGTCACATAACGCGATTGGCAAGGCCATGTGCTCTCGTCATCCGATAGTCGAATTTAATTACCGCGTATAGCGGTCAGCAAGAGCAACCTGAAAACCTAATTGCGCAATTCATCCGCCAACAATCCGACCGACAGCGCATAGAAATTCGAACAATTATAATCCAATATGACGCGGTAATTCCCGCCGAGCAGATAGGCCGTATTGCCAACGCCATCGGGTTCAATCAACGTCGCCATCATATTGTCATTCGGCCAAAAGCCCCGCTGCGGTGATATGCCCAATTCCCGCCATTCGGCGATTGTCCGCCATTGGCTGTGCCGTGCAAAGACGCGGGGGCATCGCGGTGACGACATCAGTGATCGCATGACACCGCGATTGAACGACGCTGGCACATCGACCGCAAATCCCCAATCCTCGCCACGCCGCCAGCCCGCATTGACGAAATAATTGGCGATGGAGGTCATGGCATCGACTTCGCTGCGCCAAATGTCGGCATAGCCGTCTCCATCGCCATCGCGGGCAAGCCGCAAATACACAGACGGCAGAAATTGTGGCTTACCCAGCGCCCCGGCCCAGCTTCCGGTGATCGCATATTGCGGCACGCCTTTGTCGATCATTTTGAGCGCGGCGATCAACTCGCCTTCAAACAACGCCCGGCGACGTCCTTCATACGCCAAGGACGCTAAGGCTTCGGGTGCGTTGAAATTGCCCATGACGGACCCATAATTGGTCTCATGCCCGTAAATGGCGATCATCATTTCTTCCGGCACGCCCGTCTCATCCTCAATCCGCTGGAGCAAAGGGCGAAGCTCTGCATATTTGGCACGGCCCCTGTTGATGCGCGATGCATCGACATGGCGCGCCTTATACGGCGCAAAATTGGGCACAGGTGCGCTGGACGCACCTTCGGGCTGCTGCCGGTCAAGCCGGACCACGCGGTCATTATAGGTAATAGACGGCAACACGCGGTCGAGCGTCGCTTGTGTCACACCCTCCAGCAGAGCGCGTTGCCGCACCGCCGCCAAATAGGACCGGAAACCGGCCTCCTGCCCCTCTGTGCCCGGAGCAGAACCAGCACCCTCATCCTGCGCCAGACAATTCGGGCCAAGCACCGAAGCACTCGCACATATTGCCATCGTCATCACAATTTTACGGTAAAAGCGCACGGGACCCCCTGATATTTGATTGCGACATAATGCCACAGACAATACCGGCTGTGAATTGCTTTGGTCCTGTCGAACAACCATTTCATCCTGTGGGTGCGCCAAGCGGCATATCATCTACGCTTGCCATCGCAAAGCGCACTAGCTAGGGGACGCATCGTAAGCGGACAGGTGGCCGAGTGGTTTAAGGCAACGGTCTTGAAAACCGTCGTGGGTGGAAGCTCACCGTGGGTTCGAATCCCACCCTGTCCGCCAATGTTATCGCGAATAGAAAATCTGCGTGACTAAATTACTTAGAACTGTCTCGGCGACACAGTTAAGCTGATCATGGCCCCAGCTTCTCCGTCGAGGCTGCTCGCCGAGAGGTCCTTGCAGTTGCTAAGGTGCCGAGAATGTGGCTGGGCAAACAAGAAGGGCCGACAAAGGCAGACAAAGGCAATGGCGCGTCACTGGACGCTATCAAGGCCAATGCGGACACCTGTGCTAACCACCTTGCACCTATCGTTGACCGGCTGCGCTCTGAAGGCATCACAAGTCTGCCGCAAATTACAAAAAAGTTTTTTATGTTTGTACTTTACAAGATGATTTCAATTTTCCAAGATACTCTTTGATTTTACAAGGGGAATATAATGAAAAAGGAATTAGCTATTCTAGCTGCCGCAATGTTGGCTTTTAACTTGGGAGGATGCGCAACGGTATTGAACGGGACGAGCACAGAATACTCGACAACCACGAGCCCTGAAGGTGCCACAGTTAAGTTTAGCGGCGGTCAGACCTGCACCACACCCTGTTCACTTGAGTTTAAGCGTAAGGGCGATCTTCGCGCTGACATCACTCTTGCGGGTCACAAACCAACATACGTCCTTATCCAATCAAAACTTGGTGGCTCTACATTCGGCAACATTGTGCTCGGCGGTGGTGTCGGTGCTATTGTTGACGGTAGCAACGGGGCAAGCAACCGCTTGTATCCTCGCCCGTTGATCGTGCGCTTGGCCCCTGAAGGTTCAAATGAAGAAGCTGTTCTGCTGTCAAAGGACGGCAAGGTCGTGCAAACAGTAAAGCAACATAACGATGCAGTGCGTGTCGACGTGGCGAAGACAATCGGTCCTAAGTTAGCTGGACTGGAAGAGTAACCCATTAATGGCACGCAGGAGCGGGGCTGCATTTCGATGTGGCTCCGCTTTTTTTGAGTTCACTTTAGAACATCGTTTTATTTTTGTTCCAAATAGACAAATGAACCGGATTGAAAGCAGCCAGCCATTCCATCGTCTTGAACCTCAACTGCCATCTTTACCCCACGCCGTGACCAAGGAGGACTGACAGATACCTAGGCCAGACGTGTTTGACCAGTGCACACAAATCACGCGCATGCTGTCACAGAACAGAGAAAAACAAAACCCAGAAAACTGACATTTTGAGTACAGGATGTGTACTCCAACCCTGTCCGCCAGCTCCTCTCTCGGGTAAACCCAGTGCGATCTTCAGAAGCGCCAAACTCTTAACTGAACCGCCATTATTGAGTTGGGCTTGCCTCAAAGGAGTTAGTCCCCGCCATCGGCAATGCGTTGACGGCAACATCGCAATATTGGGTGCCTTCAGATCAGTATACCACCACGTCTCATTGCCCCTTAAAAACTGCTTTGCGCTTTTCTATGAAGGCAAGCGAACCTTCCTTTGCATCGGCAGTATTGCCTGCGATCCTCTGCCCTTCGGCTTCGGCGAGCAATTGTTCGGCGTATGCGTTTT
>JAEMTM010000057.1 GCA_016462305.1 Sphingomonadaceae bacterium
GCCCAAGGCTTGTAACGCCTTCATCACGGCGATGGATTGTTCGCCGCCCGATTGCGGCACCGTTTCGCCGGTGCGGTCGATGATCTTGTCCCATGCTGCGGCGAAACCTTCGACATTGCGGTCTTCCTGACGCAAAGCGACGCCGGGCGTCATGGTGACATAGGCCGCGTGATAGCCGCCGCCGCCAGCGCCGATGATCATGTTGGTCGGCGCATCTTCGCTGACCAAATAGAGCGCGGCTGGAACGACATTTTCGGGGGTGAATTGTTCAAACAGCCCCTCTGGGAAAATATCTTCGGTCATGCGTGTGCCAGCGACGGGCGCAAGCGAGTTGACGCGGACATTATATTTCGCGCCTTCCAAATGCAGCGTCTTGGTAAAGCCGGCCAGCCCAAGCTTTGCTGCGCCATAATTGGCTTGGCCGAAATTGCCATATAGGCCCGTTGACGAGGTGGTCATCAAGATACGGCCATAGGCCTGGTCGCGCATTATGTCCCACACCGCCTTGGTGCAATTGGCCGAACCCATGACATGGACCTGAAGCACCAAATTAAAATCGGGCATGTCCATCTTGGCAAAACTTTTGTCGCGCAAGATACCGGCATTGTTGATCAAAATGTGCACGCCGCCAAAGGCCTCTTTCGCCTTTGCCACCATTTCAACCATTTGGTCATATTCGGTGACGCTGCCGCCATTGGCCATCGCTTCGCCGCCAGCGGCCTTAATCTGTTCGACAACTTGCGCCGCTGCATCGGATGTGCCCGTGCCATCGCGTGCGCCGCCCAGATCATTGACCACCACTTTGGCACCGCGCTTGGCGAGTTCAAGCGCATAAGCCTTGCCCAAACCGCCGCCCGCACCCGTCACAATTGCGACTTTATCTTTGAAACTGATGGTCATAATCTATCTCCAATATGCATAACGGGCAAAGCCGCCAGATTTGCTCGCGTCTTGGCATGGCCAGTCACTTGACGCAAGCGTAAAGCAAGGGTGGAAAAGTTGGCACAAAGAGAGAATTTAATCCTAAAGGCACAATCACCAAATTGCCGTCCACGCGTCATCAATGGATGATCCATTTCTAGGAAGTCCCAATGAATCCCCGCCGTCTTGTTACCGCATTTGCAACGCTCACAGGATTTGGCCTTTCCACGCCCGCCGTGGCGCAGTCGGCGGATGACGCCCAACCATCGGCCGATGTTCGTGCGCCCAAGGCCGCAGAATCGGCGTCAGAGTGGCAGATAAGGCCGCGTTGGCGTTTGCAATATGATGTGGCGCGCATCGACGGCCCCGATGGCTTGGCGGGTGTGGGCAATTTTCAAGATATTCGGCGCGCGCGGGTTGGGGTCGATCTGGCGATGCCTTATGGTTTTTCGGCGCGGGTTGAAACGGAGTTTACCGCTGATCCTATCGAGTTGACTGACGCCTATCTGCAATGGAGCGGCAGACGCGTGAAAGTCATATTGGGCCAACAAAAGGCGCAATTTCCGCTCGATCAAGAAAGCAGTGATCTCAACACGAGCTTTCTGGAACGCGCTGCGTTTGTCAGTGCCTTTGGCTATACACGGCGCACGGGGATTTCCGGACATTATGTCGCAGGCGATTGGGCCATATCTGGCGGGGTTTATACCGATCCGCTGGTGCGGCTGGATGATGTGGAAATGAACAGCAAATCGGTCGACATGCGCACATATTGGTCGCCGCAACTGGCGGATACGAAGCTGCATTTTGGCGCTGCATATCATTGGCGCGATACGAACGATTTTGGGCTTGCAGCCATGCGCTATGGGAGCCGTCCAGCGCTTCGTATAACCGATACGCGCTACATAGGGACGCCCGACTTGGCTGTTGAAAAGGAGCAGCGTTTTGGGTTGGAGGCCGCTGCCGTGCGTGGTCGTTTCCATTTGGCGTCAGAGGCGCATTGGTTAAAGGCGCAGCGCGAGGGCCATAAAGATCCGATTTTTTTCGGCGCTTATGCGGAGGTTGGGTTATTCCTGACCAAAGACAGCCGCCCGTTAAACGGTGGCATGTTTGGCGCCATCAAGCCCCGTAAACCCATCGGCGGTGGCGGGCTTGGCGCGGTGCAATTGAACCTGCGCTATGATTATCTCACCCTCAACAGCGGGGCGACCATCGGCGGCACGCAAAATGGGTATCTCGCGTCGATCATCTGGACGCCAGCAGAGAATTTTCGCCTGATGGGGCAATATACCAAGCTGAAATATACCGACGCAGCCATAAAGGTGGATGGGAATCGTGCCTACACCGTCAATGTGATTGGCGTGCGCGGACAGATTTCGTTTTAGGGTCGGACCACTTAAATCCACCTTCGCGGCGTCAAAATGGCCTCAAACCGCGAAGGTGGATTTAAGTGGTCCTGACCCTAGACGGCGTCTTGATCGAGCGAATAGCCCGCCGAACGCACCGTCCGGATGATGTCGCTGTCAAAGCCTTCGTTCAAGGCTTTGCGCAGGCGGCGGATATGGACATCCACGGTGCGGATTTCGATGTCGCTGTCATGGCCCCAGACGCTGTCGAGCAAACGCTCACGCGAAAAGACATGGCCTGGATATTCGAGGAAATGCTTGAGCAACCGATACTCGGTCGGACCCAAAGGCACCTGCTTACCGCCGCGTTTCACCTTATGCGCGACGGTGTCCATTTCCACATCACCGAAGCGCAAGGCTTCGCCAGCGAGCGCTGGGCGGACGCGGCGCAGGACGGCCTTGGCGCGGGCAACAAGTTCGCGTGGTGAAAACGGCTTGGTGACATAATCATCAGCACCGATTTCAAGTCCACGTATGCGGTCATCCTCTTCACCGCGCGCGGTGAGCATGATGATCGGCACATTGGCGGTGTTGTCCGACTTGCGCAATTGGCGGCATACTTCGATGCCGGATAAATTCTCCAGCATCCAATCGAGCAATACCAAATCAGGTGTGCGCTCCTTGGCCATCAACAGCGCCTCTTCACCGTCGCCGGTGTGTTGGACGTCGAATTCCTCACGCTCAAAATGCCAGCGGACCAGCTCGGCAAGCGCACTGTCGTCTTCAACCAAAAGCAATTGCGCCTTGGGCATATATATCTCCGCTTTAAGCGTCAGGCAGGTTTTCACCCGTTTCGGTAAAATAAATCATTTGCGCCACATTGGTGGTGTGATCGCCAATCCGTTCAAGGTTTTTTGCCGTGAACAGCAAATGCGCGACCTCCGTCGCATTTTCGGGATTTTTGACGACATAAGCGACGAAATCGACGAACAAATCCTTGTTAAGTTGATCCACCACATCGTCGCGAACGGTGACTGCGCACGCCAGATCAACGTCGCGCTTGGCATAAGCGTCCATCGCCATGCGGATCATTTCGACGACGATTTCACCCATGCGGCCCAATTGATCGAGCGCGGAGGACGGTATCTTGCCGCTCATCAGCGGCACGCGCTTGGCGATATTTTTGGCATAATCGCCAATACGTTCAATGACCGCCGACATTTTGAGCGCGGCGATGAGCTCACGCAAATCATCCGCCATGGGTGCGCGCAAGGCGATGGTCCGGACGACCAATCGTTCGACTTCGGTTTCGAGTATGTCGATGATTTTGTCATCGGCGCGGATGGTTGCGGCTGTGTCGGTATCATGCGCGCGCAACGCCTTCATCGCCGCAATGACCGCAGCTTCCGCCCGCGCACCCATTTCGGCAATGAGGCCGCGGATCTCGTCCATATCGTCGTCAAACGCAGTGATTGTATGCTTTGTGCCCGTGCTCATGTCGCAATTTCCTAACCGTAACGGCCTGTAATATAATCCTTGGTGCGGTCTTCGCGTGGATTGGTGAATATGTCGGATGTCTCGCCAGATTCAATCAAATGGCCCAAATGGAAAAAGGCAGTGCGTTGTGACACGCGCGCCGCCTGCTGCATATTATGGGTCACGATGATGATAGCATATTTACCGCGCAGATCGTGAATTAACTCTTCAATCCGCGCCGTGGCAATGGGGTCAAGCGCGGAGCAAGGTTCATCCATCAATATGACCTCAGGGTCCACCGCAATGGCGCGGGCAATGCACAGGCGCTGCTGCTGACCGCCGGACAGCGCCGTTCCGCTTTCGCTCAGGCGATCCTTGACCTCGGTCCACAATCCAGCGCGGGTGAGTGACGTTTCGACGATCTGATCCAACTCGGCCTTACCACTGGCGAGGCCGTGGATACGCGGACCATAAGCGACATTGTCGTAGATTGATTTCGGGAATGGATTTGGCTTTTGAAACACCATGCCGACGCGCGCCCGCAATTGCACGACATCCATGCCAGATGCATAAATATCTTCCCCGTCGAGCAGTATCTGGCCCTCCACGCGGGCCCCTGCGACGGTGTCGTTCATGCGGTTCAACGACCGCAGAAATGTTGACTTTCCGCAGCCAGACGGGCCGATAAAGGCCGTCACATTCTCCCGATCAACGTCAATCGAAACGTCATTAATGGCTTGCTTTTCGCCATAAAAAACATTCACATTGCGTGTGGATATTTTTGTTATTCCGGGGGTTACGCCCACATTGAAGTCCTTTGTTTTCATAAGTCACCAACGCGTTTCGAAACGGTTGCGAAGATAGATGGCAAGCGCGTTCATGCCCAACAAGAATATCAGCAACACAATGATTGCGGCACTGGTTTTTTCGACAAAGCCCTGATTGACCTCGTCCGACCAAAGATAGATTTGCACAGGCAAAGCGGTTGTCGCGTCAGTGAAGCCTTCGGGCGCAGCCGGAATGAAGGCGCGCATACCGATCATCAACAATGGTGCAGTTTCACCCAAGGCGCGCGCCATGCCGATAATAGTGCCCGTTAATATACCCGGCAGGGCAAGCGGAAGCACATGGTGGAACACGACTTGCACGGGCGAGGCACCAATGCCCAACGCCGCCTCACGGATCGACGGTGGCACCGATTTGACAGCATTGCGGCCCGCAATGACGATGACGGGCATAGTCATCAGCGCAAGCGTCAAACCGCCGACCAATGCAGACGACCGCGGCATTCCAAACAGGCTCAGGAAAACCGCGAGACCCAGCAGACCAAAGATGATCGAAGGGACGGCCGCCAAATTGTTGATCGACACTTCAATCATGTCGGTCAGCTTATTTTTGGCGGCATATTCCTCAAGATATAACGCTGACAATACGCCAATCGGGAAGGCAAGCATCAGGGTAATCGCCATGGTCATCAGCGATCCCTTGAACGCGGCCCAGATGCCCACCGCCGATGGGTCTGTGGCGTCTGCACCTGTCAGGAACGTCCAGTTAAAGCCAGTGCGCAACGCGTCTTTTTGCGCCAGAGCGGATACTGTCTGTTCGGCTGCCGGCTCACCATTGCGCTTGAACGCAACATCCAATCGCGAATCCACGGGCAACCACAACTGCTGCTTTGATGTGACGAGGCTGGGATTATCAATCAGCATCTGCCGCACATTGCCCGCAGCGCCCGCAGTCAAAAGGCCTTCATTTATGTCCCCATATTGTTGGGCAACGGCAAGTTCAACAATGCCGGGAACATCCATAGAATTGAGCGCGGCATCGGCATTAGGGCCACTGATTGCAGCAGCGGTTGTGCCGGACGTTAACGCGGGAAAGTCAAAATCGACGGCAATTTCGGTGCGCTGAAAACCACGCAAGCCTTGGCCCAGCATGTCGGACAGCAAAAAGCCGAGGAACACAATCGACAAGGCAACAGCCAGAAAGCCCATCGCCTTAAACCGACGCTCGGCCCTATAGCGCCGCGCAATACGCTTTTGCATGATCTGCCCGTTCCAGGCGGTGGGCGTCGCGTTCATGATGGCTTCACTCATATGCTTCCCGATATTTTTTCACGACGCGCAATGCGACATAATTGAGTAAGAAAGTCGTCATGAACAACGCAAGGCCAAGCGCAAATGCCGCAAGCGTATGCGGGCTTCCGAAATCTTGGTCACCGGTCAAGAGTGCGACAATCTGAACGGTCACAGTGGTGATGGTTTCAAATGGGTTGGCGGTGAGGTTGGCGGTGTAACCCGCCGCCATGACGACAATCATGGTTTCGCCAATCGCGCGGCTGACGGCCAATAAGACGCCGCCGACGACGCCGGGCAGTGCGGCAGGCAACAACACCTGCTTGATGGTCTCGCTCTTGGTGGCGCCCATAGCGAGGCTGCCGTCGCGCATGGCGCTGGGCACGGCGGCGATGCTGTCATCGGACATTGACGACACCAATGGAATAATCATGACGCCCATCACGATGCCAGCGGCCAAGGCATTGTCGGACGCCGCATTGCTGACGCCAAGCATGACTGCGAAGTCACGCACCGCAGGGGCCACCGTTAATGCGGCGAAATATCCATATACCACCGTCGGGACACCTGCGAGAATTTCGAGTATCGGCTTCATCCATTTACGCACTGTCGCGGACGCATATTGCGTCAAGAAAATCGCGCTCATCAAGCCCAATGGAATGGCAACAATCATGGCGATGATCGCGCCAATGAAAATCGTGCCCCAAAATAACGGAATCGCGCCATAACCATTGTCCGCCCCGGGCGTCACAACCGATTTCGGGTTCCATTCGGTGCCAAACAGAAATTCAAACGGCGATACCATTGAGAAGAAACGCCATGATTCAAAAATCAGCGAGGCAAAAATCCCCAAAGTTGTCAGAATGGCAATCAATGATGCGACCAGCAACCCGAACATGACAACGCGTTCGACCTTGCTGCGGGCGCGGAAGTCGGGCTTTATGCGGGTAAATGCAAACGCGCCGCCCGCGAAGAGCAGCGATAATGTCGCGGCCACGCCAATCCATTTATAATAAGCCAATGCGCCTTTGTATAAAGGCACCAGCCGCTCGCTCTCACCCTGAAAGGCAGTGACTTGGAAACCTTGCGCAATCGCCCGCGCCTCCGACAGGATCGCGGCGCGTGCGAAGCCCTCTTGTGGCAAGTCGGCCGCCGCCGGGGCCGACAGCACCATGTTGGTGACCAATGACGGGGAAATCGATTGCCAGATGAACATGAAGACAAGTGCAGGCGCAATGGCGCAGATCGCAACGAACCAGCCATGATAATAAGGCAGGCTGTTGACGGTGCCCCGGGGTCCGCCCTTTGCGCTGCGCACAAAAGCCGCCGCGCGCGCGCGCCCGGCTATCCAGCCAATAAGGCCGAGACCAAGGACAAGGAAAAGCAGTGCCGTTCCAGTCATAAACTTAACCATGCTCCCTTGGACCAGATGATTCGAAACCCGTCATATACAGCGCCCCGATATAGCGAAGCCCTGGATCAAACACAGATTCGATCCGGGCCCATAGACGCCATCATTGTTGCAATTTTATTTCAAATCCGCGCCTGTCATTGCGGTCAGGCCGTTCGCAGAGTCGCTGGCGGTCTTATAGTCGGCATCGCTTGACGCAATCATACCCAATTTTGTTAGGTAACCGCCGGTTACACCGCCCTTCAGAAATTCAAGGACAAAATCTTTAATGCCCGGAATTTTATCGACATGCGCTTTTTTCACATAGATAAACATCTTGCGCGCGCCGGGGTAGCTGCCATCTAAAATCGTGGCGTTGGATGGGCTCACACCATTCATCGTGATACCATGCACCTTCGATGCATTTTCTTCCATATAGCTATAGCCGAAGACGCCAACCATGTTCGGGTTGGAGCCGAGCTTCTGCACGATCAGATTGTCGTTTTCGCCCTGCTCCTTGAACGCGCCATCATTGCGTATTTCGGTGCATATCGCCGTATATTTGTCTTCGTCTTTATCTTTCAACGCCTTTGTCGCGGCATCGGTCTTGCAGCCAGATTCCATGATCAGTTCATGGAATGAATCGCGCGTGCCAGAGGTCGTTGGCGGGCCATAGACCGAAATAGGCAATTTGGGCAGCGACGGGTTTACATCGGACCATAGCTTGGCGGTCTGTGGCTTGCCAAATGGGTTGGCGGCAAGCGCCTTGTAAACATCGGCGGTGGACAATGCGAACTTCACGCCCTCGTTCGATTGTGCGAGCGCAAGGCCATCAATGCCAACCTGAATTTCGATAATGTCTTTCACGCCATTTTTCTGACAGTTTTCAAATTCGGTTTTTTTCATGCGACGCGATGCGTTGGCAATGTCTGGCGTATTTGCGCCAACGCCTTTACAGAATTGTTCAATCCCGCCGCCCGTTCCGGTCGATTCAAGCACGGGCGATTTGCGTGATGGGTCTGCCTTGGCAAATGCCTCTGATGCTGCCTTGGCGAAAGGGAATACCGTTGAAGAACCCACAATCCGGATTTCCTGACGCGAGCCACCCGCAGCGCCGCCGGTGCTGGCTTGGTCATTACACGCCGACAGCGCGAGTGCACTTACGGCAATGAGCGATAATTTCTTCAACATATTGACTGTCCCCATAATGGAATGCGCGCGGAGCGCATTTTACTTTAACACGCCATTAGACGGCCCGGATGGCTGATAGACGACTCTTGTATTACATTATTATGACGGCCCAGTGGGTACAACGGGTAGCAATACCGCAACGGTCGTGCCCTTTCCTACGGTGCTGCGGATTTCCAGATGGCCGCGATGCCGATCAACAATATGTTTGACGAGGCTTAAGCCTAAGCCCGTTCCGCCAACCAAGCGACTTCGCCCTGAATCCACACGATAAAACCGTTCGGTTAGGCGCGGCAAATGTTCAGGGGCAATGCCGTCGCCCACATCCGCCACGGTAAAATTAACCATTGCGCCGGATCGCGAACGCAATAGTGAGACCGTTACGGGGGTTCCAGCGCGACCATATTTCAGCGAATTGTTCAAAATGTTGCTCGCCAACTGCCGCAATTGCCCGGCGTCGCCCATGACAAATGGCAGACCTGCGGTCACATCGACGATTATATCTGTACCACGGTCCTTTTGGCTGTTGCGTAACTGATCAACGGTTTCCAAGACGATGTCGGAAAAATCGACTGGCGTTTGTGGTGGATCATATTTTTCGGCCTCAATCCGGCTCAACGACATCAGGTCACGGACAAGCGCCTGCATCCGGTCGGTTTCCTTGGCCATGATGCCCAGAAACCGGCTGCGCGTGACGGCGTCATCCCCGGCGGCGGGATCATCGAGTGTTTCAATAAAGCCCTTGATAGCGGCCAGCGGTGTCAACAATTCGTGGCTGGCATTGGCGACAAAATCGACACGCATTTTTTCGGCGGCCTGTGTTCCGCTGCGGTCGGCCAAATGCACGATTTTCTGCAACGGCCCCATGGTTTGAATCCGCATGTCCCATAACTGGTTTTTTTGGCCAATGCCGGCCAGTCGAATCGGGTGTCCGCTGTGCTGCGCATCTGGGTCGGACAGCCGTTCAATCGCGCCGGCGTGCCGGAACGCCATCCGCACATTTTGGCCAACAATATTTGCGCCAAGCAAACGCAGCGCGACCTCGTTGGCAGCAGTGACACGGGCATTTTCGACCATCAACACGGCATCCGCCGAAGCATCAATAAACGCCTGCAATTGGGGATGCGAGGTCATGGCCGTGAGATCAAGGCTATTGCCATCGGTTATGGCTGGTTCGGCAGGTGCCTCTTCGCGATCATGTGGATCGGTAGCGACGAACAATGCAACCATCATGGATACAAATATGACGAGAACGCGTTCGGCGGTTCCTTCCATTTGGGCAGCGAAAATTGCGCCGACAAATGCCAGCGCAAATGCAAATATTATGCGGGGAGACAACCAACTGTTCACTTTGTACCCTGCTGCAATGCCCGTGAGATCGCCCCACATATAGACGCAGCGAATGGGCGCAAGCAACGGCGAAGAGAAAATCGGCTCGGCGTGCTCTGCGCCTCTGCGTGACCTAATGTGATCCCATGCCTGTGAGACATTCCAAAAGTTCGTCAAAATGGTCAATGATTGCGTCTGCGCCCATGTCCTCGACCGGCCCATGCAAAAACCCGAAACTGGCGGCCACGCTTGGGACGCTGGCATTTTTTGCCGCCATGACATCATAAATGGAATCGCCGACATAGGCCGCGCGCCCGCCACCACAAAGTTTGATCATTTCAAAGATCGGTGCGCCCGAAGGCTTGGCATTTTCCTTGCCCAAAGTATCCGCGCCCAAAATGCATCCCATGCGGTGTGCCAGATTTAGGTCAGTGAGCAATTTGACCGCAAGGCTCTCAAACTTGTTGGTCACCACGGCATAACGCACACCCATTTCGTCAAGCGCATCGAGCACCGCCAACGCGCCATCGAACGGGCGGCTATGCACCGACACATTCGCTTCGTAATAGGTCAGCATCTGGCGATAGAGCGGTTTGAAATCATTGTCCGGAATACCGCCTGTCGCCTCAAGTCCTTGTTGCAACATCCGCTTCGCGCCGCCGCCAATATGCTGCTTCACCGTTTCTGGCGATAGCAGCGGCCTGCTGACGCTTTCTAGGACATGATTGACCGCAGCGGTCAGATCGCCGCTGGTGTCCACCAAAGTGCCGTCAAGATCAAAACCAATGATGTCGAAAGGAAAATCCAAAACCACGCCCCAAACTCCCCCATTATTCGTTTGCGTCGCGTGTCATTGAAGTGTTGCTCTGGAAACCGCAACAATTTGCTGGCATGGGAATATCTATGACTGAATTAGCCGCCATCATTCTCGCCGCGGGCAAAGGCACGCGCATGAAATCCGACCTGCACAAGGTGCTGCATCCCATTGCCGGTCGGCCCATGCTGATGCATTTAATCGCCTCCGTCGATGCCCTACGCCCGACCAAGAAGATTGTGGTGGTTGGCAGCGGTAAGGAACAACTGGAGGCCGCTCTGGCGGGCTCAGCAGAGCTTGCGGTGCAAGAGCCACAATTTGGCACTGGCCATGCCGTGCAGCAAGCTGAAGGCGCTCTGGAGGGGTTTGAGGGCGATGTCCTTATCCTTTATGGCGATGTGCCCTTTGTGCCGACCGCTACGATGCAAGCCATGGTTGACCGGCTCAACGCGCCTGATGCGCCGGCGGTGGTCGTGTTGGCGTTCGCGCCAGAGGATCCAACCGGCTATGGCCGCGTCATCGTCGAAGATGGCCGCATCATCAAAATGGTCGAACAAAAGGACGCAACCGAGGCGGAAAAAGCGGTGAAGCTCTCCAATTCCGGCCTGATGGCGGTGAAAGCACGCGACCTGTTCCCGCTTTTGAATCGCGTCACCGACGATAATGCGCAAAAGGAATATTACCTCACCGATATCGTCAACCTAGCCAGCGAAGACGGGCGGATTTGCGTGGCTGTCCAAACCGAACCCTACAAGGTCGCTGGCATCAACAGCCGCGCGCAATTGGCCGAGATGGAACAAGCGTGGCAGCAGCGCCGCCGGGTGCAAGCCATGGATGATGGCGCAACTTTAATTGCGCCGGAAACGGTCTGGTTTGCGTGGGATACGCAGCTTGGCCGCGATGTCCTGATTGAACCCAATGTCTTTTTTGGCCCCGGCGTTAGCATA
>JAEMTM010000195.1 GCA_016462305.1 Sphingomonadaceae bacterium
GTGATGAGAATATGGAAAACAGTCCGACGATATTGTTTGTGGTGGCCGCCGCGTTGACGAATGACAAAGGCGAAATCCTGCTGCAACAGCGTCCTATGGATTCCCAAATGGGCGGTTTATGGGAATTTCCCGGCGGTAAAGTGGATCTCGGCGAATCGCCAGAAAACGCTCTTGTGCGAGAGCTTGAGGAGGAGCTTGGCATCATCGTTGCCACGCAGGATTTGGTGCCCGAAACCTTCGCCAGCGAACCATTGGGCGACCGAAATCTGGTGCTTCTGCTCTATCGCTGCACCACATGGTTGGGTACCCCCAGCGCGATCTATGCGTCCGACATCCAATGGACTTTGCCGCAAAACATGGCCGATTTGCCGATGCCGCCCGCCGATTATCCTCTGGTCCGCAAGTTGCAGGGTATTTAGCCCGCTGGTTCCTTGGACAATATGTCCGCGAGCGAAACCTGCCCGCTGCCCCTTTTGGCCGGTCGGGGCTGGTTTTCGGACGGTGCCCATCCGCTTAAATAGATATGGGCAAAGCTTTCGGTAACCTTGCGTTGCGCATCGGCACGGGCGGCAAACGCATATTCGAGCCGTGCGGCCACGTCTTTGCCCAGATAGTTGCGCGGTCCGGCAAGCGCATTGCCAACGCCAGCGTCCCGTATATCCGACACAATCGAGCGCCAGTCACCATAACGCACAGCGATAGTGTCCTGATCCGCGACAGGCAAGGTGAATCCAGCGCGCACGATGAGGTCTGCGGCGCTGCGCAAGTCAATCTGCGGGTGGATATGCGGGGTCACACGTTCGGCATCCGCCTCCAGCAACATCGCCTTGAGCATAGCTAAGGTGCCAGCGCCGAACATATGGCCAAGGAACAATCCATCGGGCCGCAAGATACGGCGGATTTGAATAAGCGCTCCGGGCAAGTCGTTGACGCTATCCAGCGTTCCTGCCGAAATCACCAGGTCAAAGCTGCCGGGCGTGAAGGGCAGGCGGTCTTCTTCCAAGGCAACGGACGCGTCACTCTCCGCCACAACATCGCGGAGCGGGGCAAGCGTGCAGGGGACATTTGGCGGCAGGATTTGCCTTTGCCATCGTCCAATGGGCCCGATCATCAGGGCATGTTCGAACGTGCGCGTAACCGCAGAAAGCCGCTCTGCCATATCTTGCGCGATATGGTGCCACAGGAAATCATCCCCCGAACGCCCAGCGGCCCGAGCGCGCAGGGCATGACGGCGGCGGCGGTCAAAAATTTCCGGTGGATCTAATTCATTGTTCATTTGCGCCCTTGTGCAGACCCAATCTTTGTCCGACAAGTGCGATATGGCAAAAGGCAGCCACATTTTCCATAGGATGTTGAATTGGGTTTTGCCCGAACGCTGCCCCTGTTGCGGCACTATTACCGCAGCAGGCGGGCCGTTCTGCGTCTCCTGCTGGCAAAAGCTGGAATTTATGGGGCCGCCTTGGTGTCGGGGATGCGCAACCCCCTTTGACTATGACCGTGGTGCGGACGCGTATTGCGCCGCCTGCATCGCAAAACCGCCCCGACATGACGGCATCCGCGCCGCCGTAAAATATGATGATCTATCGGCGCGCGTGGCGCTGCGGTTAAAATATGGTGGCAAAATCGGCTTAGCGCGTGTCATTGCGCAGCAATTGCTGCGCCATGTGCCGGACGAGACCGACCAAGTCATCATCACGCCCGTGCCGTTGCATTGGACACGGATCTGGTCGCGCAGCTTCAACCAGTCGGCGCTGATCGGCAAGCACCTCGCGGACCTAACCGGCATCACTTTCGTGCCCGATATATTGTTACGGCATAAGCGCACGCCGAGCATGCGGGGTTTGAACCACAAACGCCGCAGACAGGCCGTGGGAAACGCCTTTACCCTGCATCCAAAATACAAGGGCAAATTGAAAGGGCGCAAAATCATCCTGATCGACGACGTCCTGACCACGGGCGCAACCAGCGACGGCTGCGTCGCGGTGCTGAAACGTGGCGGCGCAAACTGGGTGCAGATATTCTGTTGGGCGCGGGCCTTGCGTGGCGATGGGGCGCAAGCGGACGCGGCGGTATCGTTCGACGCTTGACTTGCATCGCTGGGATCACCATTTCAGTTCTATGACTATTATAGTTGAAATCTACACCAAATTCGCATGCCCTTATTGTGTGCGCGCCACACATCTTTTGGATAGCAAAGGCGTCAGCTATACCGAATATGACGTCACGATGGGCGGCGCAAAGCACGCCGAGATGGTCGCACGGGCGCCGGGCGCGCAAACCGTGCCGCAGATTTTCATCAATGACGTCGCGATTGGCGGGTCGGATGACTTGCGCGCGCTCGATGCCCAAGGAAAGCTGGATAGCTTACTGGGAGCCAGCGGCGCGTAATGATCACATTTGACCTGAACTGCAGCAACGGACACCAGTTCGAAGGCTGGTTCGCGTCCTCTGCCGATTTTGATGCGCAGAAATCCAGCGGTCTGCTTGCTTGCCCAACGTGCAATGACGGCATGATCCAAAAGGCGCTGTCGGTGCCCAATGTGCCGCGCAAGGGCAACCAACGGCCCGCCCTTCTGCCTTCAATGGCCCCCGCCGCAGCCGAAACGGTGGCGGATGCACCCCCAACCGCCATCCTACCCTCGGTCATGTCGGAACTGGTTCAAAAATTGGCCCGCGCGCAATCCGAAATGCTGGATAACTCGCAATGGGTGGGTGGCAAATTCGCCGAAACCGCGCGCGCCATATATTATGGCGAAGAACCTGATCGCCTCATTCACGGTGAAACCAGCAGTGATGAGGCAAAGGCGTTGGTTGAAGAAGGCGTCGGCATTGCGCCTTTGTTGTTTCCGGTCGTCCCGCCCTCGGCAAAAAATTGACCGTCCGATTGCGCGCAGCTATGACCATCGGCGTTGCACCCATAGCTCAGCAGGATAGAGCATCAGATTCCTAATCTGGGGGCCACTGGTTCGAATCCAGTTGGGTGCACCA
>JAEMTM010000058.1 GCA_016462305.1 Sphingomonadaceae bacterium
CCCTCGCTTGGGGTGAACATTCTCCAGTCGCTGAACCATTCGGTCAATTCGGTGTGGATTGGTCAATTTTTGGGCGAAGAAGCGCTTGCTGCGTCGGCCAATGCGGGGCTCATCATGTTTTTGATGTTCTCCACTTTGTTCGGCTTCACCATGGCGACGACGATTTTGATTGGTCAGAATATGGGCCGCCGCGACGTCGAATCTGTCCGCCGTATCATGGGCACCGCATTCGGCATTTTCCTTGCGGCTGGTCTTGTCACGGCGGCGGCGGGTTGGGTCTTTGCGCCCCACATGCTCCGCCTGATGGCAACACCAGAATCGGTCTATCCGCTGGCGCTCGCCTATTTGCGCGTCATCTTCCTGTCGATGCCAAGCTCGTTCGTGATGGTGCTTGTTGCATCCTCGCTGCGCGGTGTGGGGGATTCGGTGACGCCATTTTGGAACACGGTTTTGAACGTGGTTCTCGACATCATCTTGAACCCGATTTTTATCTTGGGCTTTGGTCCCATACCCGCAATGGGTATCGCTGGATCAGCGCTTGCGACCATATTTGCCGGGGTCATCAGCCTCGGGCTATTGCTACACAAGGTCTATGCGCGTGACCTGACCATCCGCCTGCGCGGGCATGAGCTGAAATGGCTTCGGCCAGATGCGCGCTTCTTGAAACCGATTGCGCGTATGGG
The DNA here is from genome assembly GCA_016462305.1 of Sphingomonadaceae bacterium. Lineage (GTDB taxonomy): Bacteria > Pseudomonadota > Alphaproteobacteria > Sphingomonadales > Sphingomonadaceae > Sphingorhabdus_B. Next base: position 684 of record JAEMTM010000058.1, read on the forward strand.
CCTGCCTATGGGCTTGTCGATGATCATCATGTCGGGCTCTGCCGTTGTGATGATTGGCCTTGTCAATCGGGAGGGCGTGAACACAACTGCGGCATTTGGCGTGATGAATCAGCTTTGGAGCTATGTGCAGATGCCCGCAGTCGCCGTGGGCAGCGCCGTCAGCGCCATGGTCGCCCAGAATATTGGCGCAAACAAATGGGACCGCATTGGCCGCATCGTGTGGTCGGGAATTGGGATCAACCTGCTGCTGGCAGGTGTGCTTATCTTACTCATGACCGTGTTCGCGACGCCATTGCTTGGCCTTTTCCTGCCAAGCGGTAGCCCCGCCATCGATATCGCGATTCACGTCAACCACGTCATTGGATGGACTTTCGTCCTGATGGGTGTGTCGGTGGTTGTGACCTTTGCGGTGCGCGCAAATGGCGCCGTAGTTGCGCCGCTCCTGATCCTGATAATCAGCGCTGTGCTGGTGCGTTTCAGCATTGGCTTTGGCCTATACGACCGCTTCGGCGCAGATGCCATTTGGGGATCATTTGTTGCGGCCGCGATTGCATCCTGCATCCTATCGATTGCTTATTATCTGCATGGCGGATGGAAAAAGGCAAAGGCGATGCCGTCCATAAGCGCAAGCGCCGTGCATGTGGTGCCTGAATAATCCGCTGTCCTATACATGGTGCATTGTGCCATTGAGCTTCACATGCAACGCAACGTCACCCTGTCACGAAAAATTACTGCGCCCAAACCTATAATGTGGCGCATGGGTCAGTTCCTGCTGGCATTGTTTGTTGCGGCGGGCATGGCCCATGCGCAGGTTCCCACCCCTGCCGCGCCGCAATATGTCCGTGCGTCGATAGCAGCCGAAACGCGCAGCCCCGCGCCCGGTGATACCGTGACCGTCGCGATTGTCATGGACCCGAAGCCCGGCTGGCATGATTATTGGGTGAACCCCGGTGATGCCGGAACGCCACTTGAGCTGGCGTGGATATTGCCCGTTGGCGCAAGTGCTGGTCCCGTTCGTGCGCCCGTGCCCGAGACCTTGATTGTCAGCGGTTTCATGAACCATATTTACAAGACAAAGCATGCGTTTCTGATTGATCTCAAAATCCCGCAAAGCGCGATTGTTGGGCAAAATTTGGCTATCAAGGTCGACGCGCGCTGGTCGGCCTGCTCCGATCTGGTCTGCGTTCCGGAGCGCGCGACATTGTCGGTGCCCATGACCATTGGTTCCGGAACCATCACCTATGCCGACCGAAGTCGTTTCGATGCGTGGCGCAGCGCATTGCCCGTGCCGCTGGACCGCAAGGCGCTCTATGCCATTGATGGCAACCGCATTGACATCGCCATCCCCTATCCGCGTAGCGCCGATGCAAGCCGGGTCTGGTTTTTTGCGCAGAGCGCAAATCTGTTCCGTTACGCCGCCCCGCAAACTGCGCGGCGCAACGGCGATTGGTTGATTATCAGCAGTGAAGTGAAAGAAGCATTTGCCGGAGAGATTGACGGCCTATTGCGCTTCAATGATGCACAGGGACTTGGAATACGCGCTACACCCGGCAATGTCCCAGCGGGCGGTGCGGCGGTGTCCGTTTTTGGTAAAGGCGCAGCGGGGCCAGCGCAAACAGCGCCGCTTGGCTTTGGCTGGATACTCGCCTTTTCGGTGCTTGGCGGCTTGCTCCTGAACCTCATGCCTTGCGTATTCCCGATCTTGGGATTGAAGGCCCTGAGCCTTGCCAAAATGGGTGGTGATGAGGGCGCGGCGCGGCGCGATGCCGTTGCATATACCGTCGGCATCATCCTAAGCTGCCTTGTGCTGGGTGGCATCATGTTGGCCTTGCGCGCCGCAGGCGAGGAGGTCGGCTGGGCATTCCAGTTGCAGGACCCTGCGATTGTGTTGCTGCTGCTGTTGCTCATGGTTGCGGTCACTGCAAATCTGGCTGGCCTGTTTGAAGTCGGCGGCATCGGCGCGGGCGAAACGCTGACCCGACAGGGCGGCATGTCAGGGTCATTCTGGACGGGCGTGCTGGCGGCTGTTGTCGCAACGCCGTGCACCGGCCCGTTCATGGCGGCGGCAATGGGTGCGGCGTTGCTGTTGCCCGCAAGTTTAGCATTGCTGATATTTGCAGGCCTTGGCCTTGGCCTTGCTTTGCCCTTCCTTGCCATTGCCTTCATCCGACCGTTGCGCAAACGCATGCCCCGTCCTGGCGCATGGATGGTGCGTTTTCGTCAGTGGATGGCCGTGCCAATGGCGCTCACGTCATTGGCCTTGCTATGGCTGCTGTATCAACTTGCCGGTTTTAGCGGCTTGCTCATTGGCGGCACGGCCGCGTTGATCATATTGTTGCGGCTGTTTGAACTTGGGCGGAAACAGAAAAGCGGCGCGCCGCACAAGATTGTGCTTGCGGCCATATTGGGCATCACCGTCGCGGCTTTGCTCATCATGGACAAGGCCGCCATATTGGCGCCTGCACCGCAGCCGATGAAAAACGGCAGCTTGGCCTTTGATGAAGAACGGCTGGCCGCGTTGCGCGCAGAGGGCAAGCCTGTGTTTCTCTACTTCACCGCCGACTGGTGTGTGACATGCAAAGTGAATGAGAACGCTGCGATTGACCGCACAGAAACCAGCACGGCCTTTGCCAAAGCAGGCATACGCACGATGGTGGGCGATTACACACGCAGAGATCCCAGTATCACGCGCTTTCTGGCCAAGCACAAGCGGTCGGGCGTGCCATTATATCTATATTATCCACCGAACGCCGACGCGCGTGTGTTGCCGCAAATCTTAACGGTGAACGACCTGACGGCGCTTTCGGAACAAAACGCCGCGCCTTAAAATTGAGCCAGTTGAACCCCGCGCATGGGCTTTCGCGCCACACAGCGCAACAAAAGCAGGGGTATCGCTGCTAAAGCCTTTATCTGCGGACAAATTGGCTGTATTAGCTATGCCGAACATCACAAGGAGTATCGACTATCGCCACCCCGCCTACCCGGCGCGCTATGACCCCACCTGTTAAAAGTGGACCGCGCTACAATAATCTAATCACCGTTGAAAAAGTACGGGTCATTGATGATGACGGCGAAAATCTGGGTGTCATGTATACCCGCGAGGCGATAGCGCAGGCTGGCGAAGTTGGGCTCGATCTGGTGGAGGTCTCCCCGAACGCTGATCCCCCCGTGTGCAAATTTCTGGACATCGGCAAGTTCAAATATGAGGCCCAGAAAAAGGCCAATTTGGCCCGCAAGAGCCAGAAAACACAGGAAATCAAAGAAATCAAGATGCGCCCGAACATCGATGACCATGACTATATGGTCAAGATGAAGAAGGTCGCCGAATTCATCGAAGAAGGTGACAAGGTCAAGATTACGCTGCGTTTCCGTGGCCGTGAATTGGCGCACCAACAATTGGGCATGATACTGCTTCAACGGGTTCAGGCCGATACGACCGAGACCGCAAAAATCGAGGCCCATCCCCGGATGGAAGGTCGCCAGATGCTGATGGTGCTGTCGCCCAAATAAGGGACAGTTACCAGATGGCTTGCCGAATCAGTTCGGCACCAAGGATGACCATCAAAAGATTGATGATGGCAGGGTCAAAGGGCTTTGCTGCGCTTTCGAAGCGCCAATATATAGATAATGGTCGCTGCGGTGGCAAAAATGAACCACTGGATGGCATATAGCAGATGGTTGTTCGGGATCTGGCTTGGCGACGGCTCGGCCAATTTATCCAAGCCATCAACCGCGTCTGTTGCAACCAGCTTTATGCGCTGCGCTCCGTAAGGCGCGATAATGCCATTAACGGGACCGCCCTCCCATTTGGGTGATTGTGGCCGTTCGGACCAGCCAAAGGCCACTATGGCATCGGGGCCTTCTGCTTTGCCAGTTTGGCAAGACGCGACATGGGCAAAGCCTGCTTTGCCCGCAGCATTTGAACCCGATACGGTCTCAACATTAACAACACGCACGCATATGAGGCTGGAGCGGCGAAACAATGGCAATGCCGCAGGGTCGGGAACCGCTGGCCATGCCACGGCTGGCAATCCCACCGCCGATTCATAACGCGACAGCAATGCGTCTTTCTGTTCCTTGCGTTGCAACTGCCAGATGCCAAGGCCAATCATCGTGGCAACGGCAAGGGCAACCAATAGGGTTGGAATGACGGGCAGGCGGTTCATAGAAGGTCACTCTTGCCGGCTTCGTGCGCGCGGTTGCGATGCTCCGCCGCCAACAGCGCGGCTTTCGCCATGCGCAAGGTGAGCACCGTGAGCGCGGCCGTAAACGGCACCCAAATGATAACATGCACCCAAAAAGGCGGATGGAAAGCTGAATCGACGACCAGCGCCAGTATGATAATCAACGCGCCAATGCCCATGGTGAGCAACGCAGCGGGACCATCGCCGACATTATAGCTGCTAAAGTCTAGTCCGCAGTCAGGGCATTTGTCGGCAAACTGACCAAGTCCGGCAAACAGCGTTTTATGCCCACATTGCGGGCAGAGACCAAAAAGGGCAGCCTTAGCAATGCTTGGCTGCCCTTCTATGGATGGTTCTGGTGTCATTTACGCGTGCACTGGTGCGCCCCAGCCACCCCAGATGTAAATGGTAATGAAGAGGAACAGCCAAACGACATCGACAAAATGCCAATACCATGCAGCGGCCTCAAAACCGAAATGCTGCTTCGGCGTGAAGTGGCCCTTATAGGCACGCGCAAGGCAGACGGAGAGGAAGATGGTGCCCACAATGACGTGGAAGCCATGGAAACCCGTCGCCATGTAAAAGGCCGTGCCATAATTCAATCCGCCAAAGGGAAACGGCGCGACCGAATATTCATAAGCCTGAATGCTGCTGAACAGCAGACCGAGCAATATGGTCGCCCACAGGCCTTTCTTCAGGCCTTCGCGGTCGCCGTGGATCAACGCATGGTGCGCCCAAGTGACAGTGGTGCCCGAGCACAACAGGATCAGCGTGTTCAACAACGGAAGTTTCATCGAATCGAGAACTTCCAAACCCTTTGGCGGCCATTGCATCAACGCCGCAGCGCCCTCTTGGCCGATCAGGTTAGTGACCGTGAAGGCATGCGTTTCGGCATCCTTGACGATTTCCAGCGGGACGGGGAACAAGGAATAATCAAACCAAGCCCAGAACCATGCCACGAAGAACATGACTTCGGATGCAATGAACATGATCATGCCATAACGCAGGTGCAATTGCACCACGGGCGTATGGTCACCCGAATGCGCCTCATGCACCACATCGGACCACCAAGCATAGAAAGTATATAACACGCCGATCAGGCCAATACCGAAGATCAGGCTGCCATAAGCGAATTGTTCGGGATGCATCCACATCACCAGACCGAAGAACATCGTCAGCGCCGAAAATGAACCCATCAACGGCGTAATGCTCGGTGGCAAAATATGATAATCGTGATTCTTGGCACCCGCCATGGTCAATTCCCTATAGTCTTATCGATTAAGTATTGCCTTAGCCACCGTTCGCCGTCTGGTCCACTATGATTGGCTTTTCGACCGGATAGAAAGTGTAACTAAGTGTGATTTCTTCAATGTCTTTGGTTTCCGGGTCGGTCATAATCTTGGGATCGACATAATAGAGCACCGGCATGCGGACTTGCTGGCCCGGTTTCAATGACTGCTCTGTGAAACAGAAACATTGAATCTTGTTAAAATATTTTCCGGCAAGTTCCGGCGTCACGTTAAACGTCGCCGTTCCCGTCACAACTTCGCCAGATAGGTTTTTCGCTAGGAAAATCGACATGTCCTTTGCGCCAATCGTAACGGTATCTGTGGGGCGTTCAGGCTTAAAGTCCCAAGGCAAGTCGCCGCGATGGTTGGCATCAAACCTGATGACAATGGTCTTGTTTGTGGGCGCGACGGTTGCGGCCTGCGCGGCATCAACACGCATTGTTGTCCCGCCAAAGCCTGTCACTTGACAGAATATGCGGTATAAAGGGACCGCAGCAAAGCCAACGCCGACCATGGATACCGCAAGTGCCGCCGCCAAAAATCCGGTTTTTGCGTTAGAAATCGCCATCAGCCCCAGACTCCCACTTTCACCACAGTGATTAAGAAGAACAAGATGCACAAGCCGACCAAAGCAACACCCATGACGCGCGAGCGTCCCGCCTGGCGTTTGCGGATAATCGCCGTTTCTTCGGCGGTGTAAGCGGACGGTTCATTCTGGGTCATGTTATGAGCATCCGGTCAAAGGCGAAAATTGCAAAAAGGAGAAACAGGTAAAGAATCGAGAAGGCAAAAAGTTGCTTCTCCGGCGTCATCGCGGCTGCGTCCGTGGCCTCGTTTTTCCAGACTCGGAAGGCCAATGCCAAAAACAGGAGGTTCAGAACAATCGCTGCTGCGCCATAGACCCACCCTGTTTCGGCCAAAGCGAAAGGCAGTATCGCCGTCGCCGCCATGGGGAAGCTGTAGCCGAATATCTGGTTACGCGTGACCCGCTGACCCTTTACATTGGGGAGCATCGGAATTCCGGCAGCGCCGTAATCCGTTTTCATAAACAAGGCGAGCGCCCAGAAATGCGGCGGTGTCCACAGGAAGATGATCGCGAAAAGCAGGACGGGCATAAGCGTAACATCGCCCGTTACCGCCGCCCATCCGATGACGGGCGGAAATGCCCCCGCCGCGCCGCCAATCACGATGTTTTGCGGCGTATTGGGCTTCAACCAGATGGTGTAGACGATCGCGTAGAAGAAGATCGAGAAAGCAAGCAAGCCGGCGCATAACCAATTGACGGCAACGGCCATGATGCCCACCGAAAAAGCGGCAAGGCCAATGCCAAAGTTCAGCGCGGATGCCCGGTCCATGCGGCCCGCAGGCAGCGGGCGGTGCGCCGTCCGTGCCATTTTGGCGTCAATGTCCGCTTCAAAATATTGGTTGAGCGCACCACAGGCACCCGCCCCTAAGGCAAGGCAGAGTATCGCGGTAAAGCCAATCACCGGATGAATGCTACCCGGTGCCGCCAATAATCCGCAAAGCGCCGTGAACACGACAAGCGACATCACCCGAGGCTTCGTCAAAGCCCAGAAATCGCGCCACTCGGCTGGCAAAATGATGTCGCGCGTCGCGGTTGTCATGCCTGTTCCCAAACGTTCGAGACGTTCAAAGCGGCGAACCGCCGCCGGTCACTTAATAACCGGCAGCGTTTCGAACTGGTGATAGGGTGGCGGGCTTGTCAGCGTCCACTCAAGCGTGGTCGCACCTTCACCCCAATAATTGTCTTCTGCACGGCGGCCAGCGACCAACGACCAGATGACATTGACGAAGAAAATGAGCACGCCAACGGCCATGATGGCATAGCCAATGGAAGCCACGCCATTCCAATAGGCAAAGGCCTCCGGATAATCAGGGTAACGACGCGGCATGCCTGAGTTTCCAAGGAAGTGCATCGGGAAGAACAGGACGTTCACGCCAATGAAGAATATCCAAAAGTGCAAATGACCAAGGAATTCATTCAATTGACGACCCGACATTTTGCCAAACCAGTAATAGAAGCCGGCAAAGAGCGAGAATACGGCACCCAGCGACAACACATAATGGAAATGGGCCACAACATAATATGTATCGTGCAAATTATCATCGAGACCGCCATTGGCCAGCACAACACCCGTCACGCCACCCACGGTGAACATGAAGATGAAGCCCATTGCCCATACCATAGGCGTCTTAAAGCTAACCGAACCGCCCCACATGGTGGCGATCCAGCTAAATATCTTAATGCCGGTTGGCACCGCGATCACCATCGTTGCTGCCGTAAAGTACATTTTCATGTCGACGCTCATGCCCGTGGTGAACATGTGGTGCGCCCAGACAACAAAGCCGACGACGCCAATCGCGACCATGGCATAGGCCATGCCAAGATAGCCGAACACTGGCTTGCGGCTGAAGGTTGCGACGATTTGGCTGATGATACCGAAACCGGGCAAGATCATGATATACACTTCGGGATGGCCGAAGAACCAGAAGAGATGCTGATACAATACAGGGTCACCACCGCCCGCCGCATCGAAAAATGCGCCGCCAAAGTTACGGTCAACCAAAAGCATGGTGATCGCCGCCGCCAGTACCGGCAATGCGAGCAACAGCAAAAATGCCGTTACCAACACCGACCACACGAACAACGGCATTTTATGCAGGGTCATGCCCGGCGCACGCATATTGAAAATGGTGGTGATGAAGTTGATGGCACCCAAGATCGACGCTGCACCCGCCAAGTGAAGCGAGAAAATGGCCATGTCGACAGCGGGCCCAACCGAGCCTGAAGTCGACAGCGGCGCATAGACCGTCCAACCCGTGCCTGCGCCAAGACCCGTGCCGCCCGGGACAAAGCTGGAGCCAAGCAACATAATGAACGCCACAACGGTCAACCAGAAGCTGATGTTGTTCATGCGCGGGAACGCCATGTCAGGCGCACCGATCATCAAAGGCACAAACCAGTTGCCAAAGCCGCCAATAATGGCGGGCATGACCATGAAAAACACCATGATTAAGCCGTGGGCGGTGATCAGCACGTTCCACATATGATAGGCTTCATCCAGCGACGCCTCTTTGCCGGCCATCATCGATGCCCAGCCTTGCAGATATTGAATGCCCGGAGCAGCAAGCTCCAACCGCATCAGGCCCGAAATCGCACCGCCCACAATCCCTGCGAAAATGGCAAAGATCAGATACAATGTTCCGATGTCTTTATGGTTGGTCGACATGAACCAGCGGGCGAAAAAGCCCGGCTTGTGGTCCGCGTCATGATGGTCATGCGCGTGAAGGTCTGTACCCGTTGCGGCGATGGTTGTCATCCGTTTGGCCTTTTTACTGAGTTGGCGCTGCAGCAGGTGCAGCAGCTGTGTCTATGGGGGTCGCGGTTGCGGCGGCTGGCGCAGCGGCCGCAGGTGCCGGCTTTTCTTCGCCGGGCATCGTGCCGCCCTGCGCCTTCACCCAAGCCGCAAATTGCGCGGGCGGAAGTGCCTCCACAACGATTGGCATGAACGCGTGGCGTGCCCCGCAGAGTTCGGAGCATTGTCCGAAATACACGCCGGGCTTGGTGATCGTCACAGATTTTTCGTTCAGACGACCGGGAACCGCATCAAGTTTGAACCAAAGCGACGGCACCGCAAATGCGTGAATAACGTCCGCAGCCGTCGTTTGAATGCGCAAAGGTACGCCCGCAGGCACAACCATGCGATTGTCGGCTGCCAACAGTTTTGGCCCGTCATTTTCGGTGCGGAAACGCTCGCCCTTGGCGGCATCGCCTTCTTCTTTCAGCATGTTTGAAACAACTTCGAACCCGCCATGGTCGGGATAAGTGTAGCCCCAATACCACTGATAACCAGTGGCCTTAATGGTAACGGCGTCTGCTGGTGCTGACTTAAATTGCTTGGCCAACAAATCAAGCGATGGATAAGCAATGCCCAAGAGGATGAGCACAGGGATCAATGTCCACACAACTTCGATAAAAGTATTGTGCGTCGTCTTTGATGGTACTGGATTGGCGCGGCGGTTGAAACGCACGATCACCCAAAGCAGAAGGCCAAGGACAAATAACGAGATGATGGTGATGATCGGTAACAGGATCGCGTTGTTGATCCATTTTGCATATTGGCCATTTTCGGTGAATTGTTCCTGAAAATCCACTTCCTTCGGCTTTGGCATGCCAACGCTGTTTTTATAGTCAGGGCGCATCGGGGTGTAGCCCGGTAACGAACCATCCATCGCCTTAGGCGCAGCTTCGGCTGGCGCAGCAGCAGCAGCGGGTGCAACAGTCGTTGCCGCGGCAGGCGTCGCAACAACAGGCGCGGCCACTTCCTTCGTCATTGGCGCTGGCGCAGGATTCGCTGGCTGCGCCATCACCAATGACGGCATGGTCATTGCAGCGAAGACAACCAGTAATTTCTTCAAAATATTCATCTACTTGGACCCATATTCTTGGTGCGGCGCAGGAACTTTGCGCATGTCTTGCTCACCCCAGGGTGGCCGGACTTGCGCGACCTATAGTCGCGCTAACCTGAACCCTCAAGCGGTCGATTTAGCATTTTTAGCATTTAATTGCACCACTCTTCTACCCATTTGCGTTGCAATCGGTTAAACCGGACATGCAAAAGACGACATTGGCTAATAAGGGAAATTCTCTCCATCATGACCGAAGATGAAATATTGTCGGAATTCCGTAGCGTCGACGCCCTGCTTGAAGGGCATTTCCTGCTGTCGTCCGGCCTTCACAGCGCTTATTATTTGCAATGCGCCCGGCTGTTAATGAACCCCGAACGTGCGGGGCGCATTGCGCTTGCGATCAGTCAAAAAATGCCCCGCGAACTGCGGACTGAGATTCAGGCGGTCATTTCGCCCGCCATGGGCGGAATCATCATCGGCCACGAAATGGGTCGCGCACTTGGCGTTGATGCCATGTTTGTGGAACGCCCCGAAGGTGTTTTTGCGTTGCGCCGGGGGTTTACACTCACGCCAGGCGCTAAAATCCTCATGGTGGAAGATGTCGTGACCACTGGCCTGTCTTCGCGTGAAGCGATTGCCGCGATCGAAGCGGCTGGCGGCGTTGTTGTCGCAGCGGCGGCTGTGGTGGACCGTTCGGCGGGGACCGCTGAGCTTGGCGTTCCTTTTTACCCGCTGATTCAGCTGAACTTTCGGACCTACGCGCCCGACGAACTGCCGCCGGAGCTGGCCGCGACGCAAGCGGTCAAGCCGGGTAGCCGGAAG
>JAEMTM010000196.1 GCA_016462305.1 Sphingomonadaceae bacterium
AGAAGCGGACGGGGCGGGCGGAAGCTGGACCTCTGCGGTCGAAAGCCTCAACAATTATGCCCGCGCCGTCTTGCCCAATAGCTGTGCCGTGAACGGCAGCAACGGTTTCACCGGATGCCTGCAACTTGAACCTTTGGCGTTTTTTCAAAGTTATCCACACTTCATCCTCCATTTTATCCAGCGTATTTTTACGTGAGTCATGCCGCTTGACATACCAGAACAAATAGTGAACAAGAGCTGAAATACGGTGTGAAAGCCGAATCAACACTCCACCCAATTTGGGGCGGGGATCACAAAGGATTATTGCCATGACTATCATCGCTTCGCTTCTCTTCCTCACGGCGCTGGGTGCATCCATTGGCGTAATCATATTGTCAATTCGCAGCGCCATGCCGCGCATCCATGAAGTTATCGATATGGAATTTGCGCCAGCGATGCAGCGGGAGCGCCGGATCATTTTGGGCGATATGCGGCGCTTGGCGCCTGCTACGATCATTGCCTTTCCAGCTACGCCCCGCCCGCAAAACGGAGGCCGCTTGGCGGCTTAACTACCGTTTGGGGAGGTATCGGCACCCTTCAATCCGCATCGCGTTCAAAATGGACCTAGTTCTTACGTCGTTGGTTGCTGTGGCGTTGCAATAATAACGAATTTGTGCGGAAAATGCGCCCATTGGTGGCAGAATGTGTCGCCCTCGCTCCGTAATACAAAAAAGGGCGGGTGCTTTCGCCCCGCCCTTTTTACCAATTTCTTGGTATATGTCTTAGTTGACAGCGTCCTTGAGCGCCTTGCCAGCTTTGAACTTTGGCTGATTCGATGCCTTGATGGTCATTGGCTCACCGGTGCGTGGGTTACGTCCGGTCGATGCCTTGCGCTTTGCAACGCCAAAAGTGCCGAAACCAACGAGACGTACTTCGCCGCCGCTTTTCAGTGCGCCAGTGATCGCTTCGAATGTTGCTTCAACCGCTTTGCCAGCATCGGCCTTGGTCAAACCGCTAGCGTCGGCAACTGCACTGACGAGATCTTGCTTGTTCATTTGGGAACCCCCCTCTTAAAATAAAGTTACACTCACTTATTGCTAAATTGATTCGCGGCTTGGGCCGGTCCGGCGATAATGGGCAGATTGTTCACACTGTCAAAGGAAATATCGGCCCAAAACCGTCATTTTTTGTGAAAAACTGCGCGTCCTGCTTATTAGATGTAATTATGGGCAGAACGCACAGGCTTAATGCGTCACCGCAGTCCCATTTTCCCCGCCGATTCCCGCTGGCAAAGCCGCCGCCAGATCATCGGCCTCGGTCCATTCAACAGCTACCAATGGTGCCACAAGCGCACGCGCCAGAACTTGGTCAACATGGCTTACAGGAATGATTTCCAGACCATTTTTTATATTTGCCGGAATATCTGCGAGATCCTTTTCATTCTCTTGCGGGATGAGAACTGTTTTGATCCCGCCGCGCAAGGCCGCCAGCAATTTTTCCTTTAAGCCGCCAATGGGGAGCACCCGGCCGCGCAAGGTTACTTCGCCGGTCATCGCCACATCGCGGTGCACCGCAATACCCGTTAGCGTCGACACGATGCAGGTGACCATGCCGATACCGGCGGAGGGGCCATCCTTTGGCACTGCGCCTTCGGGAAGGTGAATGTGCACATCCTTGCGCGCAAAAAGGCTGGGCTTGATGCCATAGCTCGGCGCACGCGCCTTTACATAGCTCAAGGCGGCCTGAATGGATTCGCTCATGACCTCGCCAAGTTTGCCCGTGGTTTTGATCTGCCCCTTACCGGGCACCGTAACCGCTTCGATCGTCAGCAATTCGCCGCCAACTTCTGTCCAGGCGAGGCCAGTAACAGCGCCGATCTGGTTTTCTTCCTCGCCCATGTCATGGCGATATTTGCGGACACCCGAAAAATCCGCCAGATTTTCCGGCGTGATGACAATGCTTTTGTCTTTGCCTTCTAAAATGCGGCGCAGCGCCTTACGCGCAATCTTTGCAATTTCGCGCTCCAGAGTCCGCACGCCTGCCTCGCGTGTGTAGTAACGAATGACGTCACGCATGGCGTCGTCGCTGATGGAAAACTCATCATGCTTTAAGCCATGGGCTTCGATTTGCTTTTCGATCAAATGCCGCTTGGCGATCTCAAGCTTCTCGTCTTCGGTATAGCCTTCAAGACGGATGATTTCCATCCGGTCCAACAAGGCGCGCGGCAAGTTTAAGCTGTTTGCAGTCGTCACAAACATGACGTCTGACAAATCGAGATCAATTTCCAGATAATGGTCGTTGAACTTGTTATTCTGTTCCGGGTCAAGCACTTCCAGCAAGGCCGACGCGGGGTCGCCGCGGAAATCCTGTCCTAGCTTGTCGATTTCGTCGAGCAGGAACAACGGGTTCATCGTCCCTGCCTTTTTCAGGTTTGCCGCGACCTTGCCGGGCATTGAACCGATATAGGTCCGACGATGACCGCGAATTTCCGCTTCATCGCGCACACCGCCCAAGGATTGGCGGATGAATTCACGGCCCGTTGCCTTGGCAATCGATTTACCAAGCGAGGTCTTGCCCACGCCGGGAGGGCCGACGAGGCACAATATTGGCCCCTTCAGCTTGTTGGTGCGGGCTTGCACCGCAAGATATTCGATGATCCGGTCCTTCACCTTTTCCAGCGCGAAATGGTCGGCATCAAGCACGTCCTGCGCCTTAGCAATATCTCGTTTCAGCTTTGACTTCTTGCCCCATGGAATGCCGAGTAACGTATCGAGATAATTACGGATCACCGTCGCTTCTGCTGACATGGGTGCCATGCCGCGTAGCTTTTTCAATTCCGCATTGGCCTTCGCCTTTGCTTCCTTGGACAGCTTCATCGTATCGATCTTGGATTGCAGCTCGGTAATCTCGTCGCCGCCTTCGCCATCTTCATTACCAAGCTCGCGCTGAATGGCCTTCATCTGCTCATTCAGATAATATTCGCGCTGGGTCTTCTCCATC
>JAEMTM010000059.1 GCA_016462305.1 Sphingomonadaceae bacterium
GAAAGATGATGTCGCCGAATATGCCCTTTTATGACAAATGGCGTTGACAGAATCTTGCGCCGCTTATAGTGCGCCCCCACCGCAAGTTAGCGGGTGTAGCTCAGTTGGTTAGAGCGCCGGCCTGTCACGCCGGAGGTCGCGGGTTCGAGCCCCGTCACTCGCGCCACTTCTTTCAAGTATTTACGCTTGAGGTGGTGCGCGGAACGATCCCGTCTCCATCCAGATCATCAACGGCCGCATCGGCGCTATCCAGATGATACCTGCAACCAGATAGATGATACTCTGGATCGCGATGCTCTGCGCCCCGATAAAGTCAGATGCACTGACAATGATACCCGACCAGAGCAATATAATCAGCAATATTGCCAGCATTCCGGCGGGTTTCCGCCAAGTGGGTAGTTTGCGTGGTGTTGTCATAAGGTCATCCATGATTTTTCAGTGAGTATCGCGTCCAATGGCATGTCCCAAATGTCCGATGCGAGGGCGGGCGCATGTTGAACGGACCATGCAAGGCCAATAACCACGGCTTGGTCCAATAGGCTTAAGGCGCGGTCATAATGCCCGGCACCTTGTCCAAGCCGCATCAAACGGGCATCAAAGGCCAATAAGGGCGCAAGAACGACATCTGGCGTGCATGAGGGGGCATCCTCGGCAGGTTGCTGCAATCCAAAGGGGCCGGGAACCAGAGCATCACCGGGCGTCCAGCGCAGGAAGCGCATCGGTGCGGTCTTGGTCGTAACATAAGGCAGGGCAATGTCGCAGCCCATTTTATGGGCCTGTGTCAACAATGCGGCTGGATTGACCTCAGAACCAATGGCGATGTAACCGGCCACAATCTTGCCGGGTAAAAGATATTGCGCCAGCGGGCTTGGCACGCTGGAGAAGGCCAGCGCACGATCCTGCGGCGACAGTGCATCTACAAACCGGTCACGCTTATGGCGGAATTCCAACCGCTGCGACTGCTTGTCAAAATCTGGTTGCACAATTTTTCCTGAAAAATGTTGGCGGAACCACCATGGGTCGTTTCCCGGAATATCCTCTGACGCCAGGACGTCAGGTGGGCACCGTGTGATCTGGACCTTAAGGTTTCCCAAACGGCCCAGGCAGGGACAGCTCCCTTAGATAGATAATCGCCTCAGGGATGTTCTCATCAGTTCGTGCCGGACAGTACCGCCATGTTCCAATATAAGCCACTTACGTTAATTCTCAAGCCTTAGCGCCAGATTTTCCAGCCGGGTCGCAAGCCCCTCTAATATATCGCAGGATTGCATCATTGCAGCCGACGGTCCCACAGTATCGGCGGTCGCTGTGCCACCTGCCTCATGCAATTTGTCGGCGAGCAGGAGCGCAGAAAACAGCAGCGCGCGCGTTTCTGTCAGGCCACGTGCGCCGCCAGCCACTTCGAGCGCAGTGGCGTCCACCAAAGCGCCCAGTTCCAGCAGGCGCTGTTCTTCTCCGGCGTTACACGCAACGAAATAGTCGCGACCAGCGATAGATAATTTAACGTCCGGCATCAGCGCGCATCCGCCAAAATCTTGTCCAAATCTTGAATGGCCATAAGCGTTTCCGATTTTAGCCTCTCATGCCGTTCGGCAAGGTCATGATCGCCTGCGGATACAGGCGCGATTGCCGATTTTTCGATGCGCGACAGGGCGCGCTCTATACGGCCGATTGCCACAATAAATCGTTGTTCTATCATGGGTTACTTTCCTTTGCTGAGGATGCTTAGCAGAGACTATGCCATATGCAAATGTGTGAACGCGTTTTTTAGCACAAATTCATGGGGAAAAGCCCGCTCGCTCACTTGACGCTTTGCGCGTGAATCCGCATGGGTTCGGTCCAACGATTCGGCGGTGCTGCTCAAATGAAAATGCTCTGCCACCCGCTCCCACCTGGGAGTAACCAGTGGGGAAAAGAACATGACCGTCAGTGACCAGCAAATGGCCAATGCAATTCGGGCACTGGCCATGGATGCTGTGCAGGCCGCCAATAGCGGCCATCCCGGCATGCCCATGGGCATGGCCGATGTCGCAACGGTGCTATATTCAAAATTTCTGAAATTCGACCCAAAGGCGCCCGATTGGGCCGACCGTGATCGTTTTGTTTTGTCCGCTGGCCACGGATCGATGTTCGCTTATGCGACCTTATACCTAACTGGCTATGCAAGCCCGACCATCGACGATATCCGCAATTTCCGTCAATTGGGTAGCCCCTGTGCGGGACATCCTGAAAACTTCCTGATCGACGGTATTGAATGCACCACTGGCCCATTGGGGCAGGGATTGGCTATGGCCGTCGGTATGGCAATTGCGGAACGGCACTTGAATGCGCGCTTTGGCGATGATCTGGTCGATCACCGTACTTGGGTTGTGGCCGGCGACGGGTGCCTGATGGAGGGCATTAACCATGAAGCCGTTGGTCTGGCCGGGCATCTTGGGCTGGGACGCTTGATTGTGTTCTGGGACGACAACCGCATCACCATTGATGGTTCGACCGACCTTTCCACCAGCGAAGACATTGCAGGGCGGTATCTTGCCAGTGGCTGGCATGTTGAGGCGTGCGATGGTCATGATTTCAACGACATAGAGCGTGCAATTAAGGCGGCATTGGCGGATAATCGGCCCTCCTTAATCGCCTGCCGGACTTTAATCGGCAAGGGATCACCCAATAAAGAAGGCACCAAAGCGCCGCATGGCAGCCCGCTGGGCGCAGATGAAATAGTTGCGACACGCGCTGCTCTTGACTGGCCCTATCCTGCATTCGAAATACCTGAGAATATCCTTGGGGCATGGCGTGCAACGGGCAAAGCCGGCGCAACCGCCCATGCGGCGTGGAATGCGCGGTTGGCTGTATCAGATCAGGCTGCTGCGTTCAAAAACGCGATGTCGGGCGAACCAATTAATGCTTGGCTGAAACCGCATCTCGATAGCTTGATTGCGGCACCGCAAAAGATTGCGACGCGAAAGGCATCCGAAATCGCGCTGACGGCGGCCACGGCGGCGATAACGGAACTGTTGGGTGGGTCTGCCGATTTGACGGGTTCCAACTTTACCCGCACTGCGTCCACCAAAACATTGGATAAAAACGACTATTCTGGTCGTTATATCAATTATGGCATTCGTGAATTTGGGATGGCGGCGGCGATGAACGGCATGGCGCTGCATGGTGGTATCATTCCTTATGGCGGCACATTCCTGATCTTCTCGGATTATTGCCGCGCCGCCATTCGGCTGTCCGCTCTGCAAGAAACCCGTGTCATTTACGTCATGACGCACGACTCCATCGGCGTTGGCGAAGATGGCCCGACGCACCAACCCATTGAGCAGATTATGTCGTTGCGGCTCATCCCAAATTTGGATGTGTATCGGCCCTGTGACACGATTGAGACCGCCGAATGCTGGGCCTTGGCGATTGAAAGCGCATCGACGCCTTCGGTGCTGGCGCTTTCGCGGCAAAATCTGCCGCAACTGCGCACGGACATTAGCGAAAATTTCTCCGCCAAGGGTGCTTATAAATTGCGCGCGGCGACAGCGGCACGCAAAGTCATCCTTGTGGCGACCGGTTCCGAAGTGGAGATTGCCACTGTGGTGGCAGATAAGCTCGAAACACAAGGCATTGGCGCGGACGTGGTCTCAATGCCAAGCTGGGAGCGGTTTGACGCACAACCGGCGTCTTACAAAACGGAACTGTTACCAACAGATACGCTGCGCGTGTCCATTGAGGCTGGCACAACCATGGGGTGGGAACGTTATGTCGGCGACGGACTTCGGATCGGTATCGACAGCTTTGGCGCTTCTGCACCCATTGAGGCGCTTTACGAGTATTTTGGCCTGACGGCTGACAAAATCACCCCGCAAATTGTCGCCCGCTTGGGCTGATAGGAGCAGATATGACAGTGAAAGTAGCAATTAACGGTTTTGGTCGCATCGGCCGTTTGGTCGCCCGTGCGATTTTGGAACGCGATGACCATGATTTGGAACTGGTCGCGATTAACGATCTTGCACCCGCCAAGGCAAATGCCCTGTTGTTCAAACGTGACAGCGTACATGGGGCCTTCCCCGGCACGGTTGAGGCCGATGGCAATGACATCATCGTCAACGGTAAGCGCATTCATGTGACGGCAGAGCGCGACCCGGCCAATTTGCCGCACGCGGCCAATGGCGTCGATATTGCGTTGGAGTGCACCGGTTTCTTTACAGACCGCGTCAGCGCCGAAAAGCATCTCGCGGCAGGCGCAAAGCGCGTCCTGATCTCCGCGCCCGGAAAGAATGTGGACAAGACGGTTGTTTTTGGCGTCAATCATGACGTTCTGAGCGCCGCCGATATCATCGTGTCAAACGCAAGCTGCACCACCAACTGCCTGGCGCCAATGGCAAAGGTGCTGAACGATGCCATTGGTATTGAACGCGGATTGATGACCACAATCCATAGCTACACCAATGATCAAAAAATCCTGGACCAAATCCACGATGACATGCGTCGTGCGCGTGCTGCTTGCATGTCGATGATCCCCACAACGACAGGTGCTGCGCGCGCTGTTGGCGAAGTTATGCCAGAGCTGAAGGGCAAGCTGGACGGCTCTGCGATCCGCGTGCCTACGCCGAATGTCAGCATCGTTGACCTGACCTTCACGCCAAAGCGCGATACCAGCGTCGAAGAAGTCAACGCTCTGTTGAAAGCGGCGTCAATAGGCGCTTTGCAGGGCGTGTTGGCCTATTCGGATGAACCTTTGGTCTCGATTGACTATAATCATTGCCCCGCAAGTTCGACGATCGACAGCTTGGAAACCGCCGTGATCGACGGCAAACTTGTGCGCGTGTTGAGCTGGTATGACAATGAATGGGGCTTTTCCAACCGCATGGTTGATACCGCCGGTGTCATGGGCAAGTTTCTGTAAGGATTGATCCATGGCATTCCGCACGCTTGACGACCTCGGCGATATAAAGGGCAAATGTGCTTTAGTGCGCGTTGACCTGAACGTGCCTATGGCCGACGGGCGGGTGACCGATGAAACGCGCATGCGTGCGTTGTTGCCGACGGTGCTGGAACTGGCGGATAAGGGGGCCAAGGTCCTTCTGCTCGCACATTTCGGGCGTCCCAAGGGCGCGAAGCATAGCGAAATGTCGGTATCGATGGTGCTCGATTCCTTACAAGACGTGCTTGGCCGCGAGATTATGTTCGTGCCGGAAATAGCGGGTGATGTGGTTGCGCAGTCCATTGGTATATTGGCCGATGGTGATGTCGCACTCCTCGAAAACACGCGGTTTTGGCCGGGCGAGGAAGCGAATGATCCTGAACTTGCACGCGCCGTTGCTGCCAATGGCGATTTTTACGTAAACGACGCCTTTTCTGCGGCGCATCGGGCGCATATGTCCACCGAAGGGCTCGCACATGTCCTGCCAGCTTATGCTGGCCGTGCTATGGAGGCGGAGTTGAAGGCGCTGCAAGCTGCCTTGGGCGCACCTGAACATCCTGTGGCCGCTGTCGTTGGCGGGGCAAAGGTTTCGACTAAGCTCGACGTTCTGAACAATCTGGTCAAGCAGGTTGACCATTTGATTATCGGCGGCGGTATGGCGAATACCTTTTTGGCTGCGCGCGGTGTCAATGTCGGCAAATCCTTGTGCGAACATGATCTGGCGGATCAAGCCAATGCGATTATGGATGCGGCGGATTCAGCAGGCTGCACGGTCCATCTGCCCTATGATGTTGTGACGTCGGTCGAATTCCGCGCAAACCCGCCAATCCGGACGGTCAATGTGCATGAAGTGGCAGCGGATGAAATGATCTTGGATGTCGGTCCTGCTGCGGTTGAGGCATTGGCCGATGTTTTGAAAAACTGCCGCACTTTGGTGTGGAACGGGCCATTGGGTGCTTTCGAGATTGAACCTTTTGACGCCGCTACGGTCTCATTGGCGCGGACGGCGGCTGCCCTGACCCGCGAAGGGTCGCTGGTGTCGGTTGCAGGGGGTGGCGATACCGTTGCCGCTCTCGCTCATGCGGGCGTGACTGACGATTTTACCTTTGTTTCGACAGCAGGCGGCGCTTTCCTCGAATGGATGGAGGGCAAGCCGCTTCCGGGGGTCGATGCTTTGAATATCGCTTAAACCTGCGGGGCAATGCCCCGTTTTTTTCAACTGCCGGTGCATACGTATGCACGGCCAGATTATGGGATGCCAATGATGAATTACGACGAAATGCTTGCAAAAATGTCCACCGCCTCGGGCTTTATTGCGGCACTCGATCAGAGCGGCGGATCAACGCCCAAGGCGCTCAAGGGCTATGGCATAGGGGAAGATGCCTACACGACCGAAGAAGAGATGTTTGGCCTTATCCACAACATGCGCGCACGGATCATTACCGCACCCAGCTTTTCCGGCGAGAAGGTGCTGGGCGCGATATTGTTCGAACGCACGATGGACGGCGAAGCAGGCGGCAAACCCGTGCCGACGGCATTGCAAGACCGCGGCGTTGTGCCTTTCCTAAAGGTAGACAAGGGGCTTGAGGACGAAGCAGACGGCGTTCAAATGATGAAGCCAATGCCAGGTCTGGATGCGTTGCTCCATCGCGCCAAGGCCAAGGGCGTGTTTGGCACAAAAAAACGCTCCGTCATCAACCAAGCGTCGCCATCCGGCATTGCCGCAATCGTAAAGCAGCAATTTGATGTGGCCGAACACATCTTATCTGCTGGATTGATGCCGATTATCGAGCCTGAGGTGAACATCAAAAGCGTTGATCGCGCGCACAGCGACATCATCCTGCGCGATGAAATTTTGAAAGCGCTCGATAATGTTTCTGCTGACCACAAGGTGATGTTGAAACTGTCGATTCCCGCAGAGGCGGGTATTTTTGATGCGCTTATCAATCACCCGCGCGTGCTGCGCGTTGTCGCGCTCTCCGGCGGCTATGCCCGTCCCGAGGCTTGCGCTGAACTCGCCAAGAATACAGGCATGATCGCCAGCTTCTCCCGCGCTTTGTTGGAAGATTTACGTCACCAGATGACCGCAGAGGAATTTGATGCCGCGCTTGCCAGCGCCATTGATGAAATCCACGCGGCATCCGCTACCTGAGTCTGGAGAGGGGACGGCGGTAAATGCGCAAGATGTTTGCCGCCAGCCTAAAGCCCCGCTAATGGACGCGGCATGAAAGAATTTCCCTGCCAATTATACTTGATCTCACCGCTTGACGTAGGCGGTGATTTTCCCGCCCGGCTTGAGGCTGCCTTATCCGCTGGTCCCGTTGCGGCGTTCCAGTTTCGGGTCAAAGAATTGGATCAGCATGATGCGGCGGCGCTCGCGGAGCCATTGCAGGCCATTTGCGCCGCGCATGACGTTGCGTTCATCGTGAATGACAGCGTGGCTTTGGCCAAACGGTTGAAAGCCGACGGCGTGCATTTGGGGCAGGGCGATGGCGACGTTCGTGCGGCGCGGGAACTGCTTGGCCGCGATGCACAAATTGGCGTTACCTGTCACAACAGCCGTCATCTGGCGATGGAGGCAGCAGAGGCCGGGGCCGATTATGTGGCCTTTGGCGCTTTTTACCCCACGGCGACGAAGACGGTGGAGCATGTCGCTGAACGCGACACGTTACAGAAATGGTCGTTTGTGACGGAGGTCCCCTGCGTTGCCATTGGCGGCATCACATCAGACAATGCCCAGCCATTAATCGATGCCGGCGCGGATTTCATAGCGGTGAGCGGCGCGGTGTGGAACCATCCGCAGGGTCCCGCCGAAGCGGTCAGGGCGTTCAACGCATTGCTTGCCTAATTGCGCCGTCATCGTTAAAGGCCGCGACCATCGGCACGTTTTTGCGTGCCTGCTCTTTCCATCTGTCAAGCGAGTGCACTCATGAAAATCAACGCGGTTGAAATCAAGCCGGGTAACATATTGGAATATGAAGGCGGCCTGTGGCGTGTCGTAAAGACCGCGCACACCCAACCGGGTAAAGGCGGCGCATATATGCAGGTTGAACTCAAAAACCTCCGCGACGGCCGCAAGAACAATATCCGTTTCCGTTCGGCCGAAAGCGTCGAAAAAGTGCGCCTTGACCAGAAAGATTTTCAGTTTCTCTATGCAGAGGGCGATAATCTGGTGTTCATGGACAAGGAAACCTATGATCAGGTGACTTTGCCAACCGACCTTCTGGGTGACGCGGCGGCTTTCCTTCAGGACGGCATGGACGTTGTCATGGAAATGTATGATGACGAAGCGCTCTCGGTCGCTTTGCCGGACCAGATCGAGGCCACGATTGTCGAAGCAGACGCCGTGGTAAAAGGCCAGACGGCGTCATCCAGCTATAAGCCTGCAATTCTCGACAATGGCGTGCGCGTGATGGTGCCGCCGTTCATCAGCGCAGGAACGCGGATCGTGGTCGATGTCTACGAACGGGAATATGTCCGGAAGGCTGACTAGCAGCGTTCCCCTCCCGCAGGCGGGAGGGGTTAGGGCAGGGTAGTGCCCTCGATTTGAGATATTTACCCTCGTTGTGCGGTTGCAGGCCCTCCCTCGGCCAACCGCCAAGCGGGTGGGGAGCAGTAAATGCCAGCATTAACCGGTCTTTTGACCATTATCGAAAAAGCAGCCCGTAAAGCGGGCGGCAAGCTTCGCCGCGATTTTGGTGAGATTGAACAATTGCAGGTTTCCCAAAAGGGGCCTGCAGACTTCGTATCGAAAGCCGACGAGCGCGCTGAAGATACGATTTTCCGTGAGCTCGAAATCGCGCGTCCCGATTGGGGCTTTCTGATGGAAGAGGGCGGCGAGATTGCAGGCGCGGAGGGTAAACCACGTTTCATCGTCGATCCGCTCGACGGAACGAGCAACTTCCTGCACGGCATTCCGCATTTCGCGATTTCGATCGCGGTGCAAGACCCAAAGCCCGATGGTTCGGGCTGGGGCGATATTTTCGCAGGCCTGGTATACAACCCGATCACCGACGAAAGCTTCTGGGCCGAACGGGGCAAGGGGGCTTGGCTTGGCAACCGCCGTTTGCGGGTATCTGCGCGCCGTCAGTTAAATGAGGCGCTGATTGCCACTGGCACGCCGTATAAGGGCCATGGCGATTTTGAAGAATGGGCCAAGATTTTTGGCGCTATCGGACCTTCGGTCTCGGGCATTCGGCGTTTTGGCGCAGCGAGCCTTGATCTCGCTTGGTTGGCCGCTGGCCGCTATGATGGTTTTTGGGAAAGTGGCTTGTCGCCTTGGGATACGGCGGCTGGATGCTTGCTTGTGCGCGAGGCGGGGGGCTTTGTAACCGACTATCGGGGACGCAGCCCGCACATCGCAGATGCCCAAGTTTTGGCGGCAAATGACATCCTCCACAGCAAGCTGCATAAGCTGTTGGTTGGGGCCATAAAATAAATCGCGAAAATGGCACCAAAAATGCCGAGTCTTGGCCTTGCAGGTCTGGACTCTTCTGCCTAAAAGCGCCGCAACTTACGGGGTTTCGGAAACGAGTCTGATATGACTGATGTGTCGCAATATTTGCCCATACTGCTTTTCTTAGTGGTGGCGCTTGCGCTGTCGTCGGCTTTTGTGTTTCTGCCGATGGGTGTTTCGCGATTAACGGGCACGCACAAGCCAACCGAGGCGAAGCTCACCGAGTATGAGTGCGGCTTTCCAGCGTTCGAAGATTCGCGCAGCCAGTTTGATGTGCGCTTCTACCTCGTTGCGATTTTGTTTATCATTTTCGACCTTGAAGCCGCCTTTTTGTTTCCATGGGCGGTCAGCCTAGGTGAAACAGGCTGGGTCGGTTGGGGCACCATGATGCTGTTCCTGTTCGAATTGGTCATCGGATTTGTCTATGCATGGAAAGTGGGAGCACTCGAATGGGAGTAATCGCGCCATCACATTCTGACGTGCAAGCTGACGTGCAAGCGCCGGATGCTGCGTTCTTCAAGGATATTGAAAGCGAAGTGAACGACAAGGGCTTTGTCGTTTCTTCGGCCGAAGACCTGTTTAATTGGGCGCGGACCGGGTCTTTGTGGCCAATGACCTTTGGGCTTGCTTGCTGCGCAGTTGAAATGATCCACGGTTACATGCCGCGTTACGACTTTGAACGATTTGGTATCGCACCGCGCGCATCACCGCGCCAGTCGGACGTGATGATCGTCGCAGGCACACTCTGCAACAAAATGGCACCTGCGTTGCGCAAGGTCTACGACCAGATGTCCGAACCCAAATATGTCATTTCCATGGGAAGCTGCGCCAATGGCGGTGGCTATTATCATTATAGTTACAGCGTTGTGCGCGGTTGCGACCGTGTTGTGCCGGTAGACATTTATGTGCCCGGATGCCCGCCCACTGCCGAAGCGTTGCTATACGGTATTATGCAGTTGCAGCGCAAAATCCGCCGGACAGGGACCATCGAACGGTGACCCATTCCGCGCCCCTTATCAAAACGCCCGATGGCACGATAGAAGCGATCTCAAAAGCGCTTGGTAAGCATATGGTTTCTATAGAAGAAACCAATGATGAAGTTGCCGTGCACATTCACCGTGATGCGTTGGTGGCGTGTATGCTCCAACTGCGCGACGCATGTGCGTATCAGCAGTTGATGGAAATTGCGGGCGTTGACTGGCCTGATCGTGACCCGCGTTTTGAAATTGTCTATTGTCTGCTCAGCCTGACCAAAAACCACCGTATTCGCGTGCATTTGACCACGAATGAGGATCATCCTGTGCCGTCGGTCACCAGCATTTGGCCCGTCGCCGGATGGTTGGAGCGCGAAGTGTTCGACATGTATGGCGTGTTATTCTCCGGCAACGCGGATTTGCGCCGCATACTGACCGACTACGGTTTTTCGGGACACCCGCAGCGCAAGGATTTTCCGTTGTCGGGCTATGTTGAGCTGCGCTATTCCGAAGAGGAAAAGCGCGTGAAATATGAACCCGTGCAATTGGCGCAGGATTTCCGCAATTTCGACTTTCTTAGCCCTTGGGAAGGCGCGGATTATGTCCTGCCGGGCGATGAGAAAAGCGGCGAGGGCGCTGGCACCGGCGCACCGCCGCCGCCAACCCCCAAAACAACCGATACTGCGGCGCAGACTGGCGCGGGTAAGGCTGCGAACAAAGAAGCAGTGAAGCGCAGCGTGCGCAAACCAAAGGCGACGGGAGACAAGGCATGAGCATTTCACTCTCCCCTTGCGTCATGCTGAACTTGTTTCAG
>JAEMTM010000197.1 GCA_016462305.1 Sphingomonadaceae bacterium
TAATATGTTCCGAAATCTCCGGGTGGTTGGCTCGTGCGGCCACTTGCCCGGACGGGACGTTTCCAACCATAAGCCCGGCGCTTCAATAGCCACAGACACGGCCAGTCGCCACAGTCAACGCGCTTTTCGAGACGGAAACCCTGCCGTCGATACGCACGTAACACAGCCTCTGCTTGGGTATTCAGCAGCCCGGCCAATATCAATGAACCACCATCGTCCACGATCTCCGCAAAGGACGGCGCAAGTTCAATCAAGGGGCCAGCCAAAATATTGGCCGTTACAAGGTCATAGGGCGCCCGTGAGGCGATGAGTGGGTGCGCGGTGCCTTCGGCTACACACAGCGCAACTTGCCCCTGAGAGACGCCGCAGCGCACATCATTGGCCCGCGCATTGTCCGCGGTGACTTCAACGCTGATCGGATCAATGTCCGACGCCGTCACATAAGCCTTTGGCCAAAGCCTGTGTGCGGCAAAAGCGAGCAACCCAGTGCCTGTGCCAATATCGGCGATCATGTCGAACCGTTTTCCGGCGCGTTTCATGCTGTCGAGCATATTTAGGCAGCCAGTGGTGGTTTCATGGCCACCCGTGCCAAAGGCGCGGCTTGCCTCAATCAAAAACGGCGTTGCGCCCTTGGGCACGGTCCCCTTGTTGGAACTGGTGTGGACATAAAAACGGCCCGCATGGACGGGCTGCAACGCGTGTTGGCTCATCACGACCCAGTCGGCGTCGGGCAGCTTTTCGATGACCGCCTTTGCCTTTGCTGCGCTCTTTATCCGGCTGTGGATCGCGTTGATAACAGCTTCGCTGGGTTCAACCGAAAAATACGCATCCAAGCGCCATTTGTCGTCGTTAAATGCCTCAACTTCGTCCGCCACAATCGTCGGCATGGGATCAAGCGACGCCAGCCATGCATCGTCTTCGTGGATTGCCTCCGCCTCTGCACGGGTGCAGGGAAAACGGACTTTCCAATCACCGGACATAGCTTGCGCCATTTACGTCGAGCACCGCGCCGGTCATCGATGGCGGCGCATCCAAGGCGCAGAACTTCGCCATGATCGCGACTTCTTCGGGGTCTGCGACCTTGCCTAAGGGGATGTCCGCCAGCAATTTGTCGCCGCCGCGGCTTTCCAGATAGTCTTCGGCCATGCCTGTCATCGTAAAGCCGGGGCAGATGGCGAAGGCATAAATGCCCTCTTTGGCATAAGCGCGTGCGATGGTTTTGGTCATCGCAACCATGCCCGCCTTTGACGCGGCATAATGCCAATGGACAGGGCTGTCGCCGCGATGTGCGGCGCGGCTGGCGATGTTGACGATACGGCCTGATGCACCGCTGGCCTGCCAATGCAGCACCGCATGGCGGCACAGATCCGCACTGGCGGTCAGGTTAATCTGCATGGTGCGGTGCCAGCTTGCCAGCCATGCGTCGTCTGGCCGGGAAATAGGGTTTGCTTCAAATATGCCCGCATTATTGATCAGGACATCAATCCGGCCATCCAAAGCCTCAACTGCGTTGGCCCACAGCCGCGTGGGGACCGCCGGATCATTCAGGTCGCCGTCCTTGCTGGACATCGCGACCACCTGCGTTGTGGCGGGGTCAAAACTTGCGGCGATTGCTGCGCCAATTCCGCGCGCGGCACCGGTGATAAGGATATGGGTTTTCATGGGCGCTGCTTTTCACAGCGCAGACGAAAATTCAACTAAAGTTATTGAAGAAAACGATCAGCCGATTGCGCGTTTCGCACTGCGCAGGTCTTGCACCACGGCATTAATCGGTTAATGAGCGTCGCAACGACGACCGCTTGCACATAAGAAGGACGCTAATATTATGGCGAAAAACCCCAACCGGCCACTGTCACCGCATTTGCAGGTGTATCGTTGGTCGCCGCAGATGGCCATTTCGATCTTCCACCGCGCGACAGGCTTTGTTCTCGCGACTGCTGGAATGATGACTTTATTATGGTGGTTGTCGGCCATTGGGGGCGGTGCGCAAAGCTATGCCACGTTCCAACAATATGTCGTTTCGGCAGGCACTGACGGCACGGCATTGCAGTTTGCCAGCAACTGGTTCTTCCGCCTTGTGGGCTTGGCCGTGACCTTCAGCTTCTTTCAACATTTGGCGTCAGGGCTTCGCCACTTCGTGCTGGATATGGGCGCTGGCTATGAATTAAAGACCAACCGCCTGTGGGCATCGGTTGCATTTGTCGCAGCCTTTTTTGCAACTGCATTGGTCGCCCTGTTTGTGGCATCACGCTTTCTTGGAGTTTTGTGATGGACAGTAGAACAAATATCGGTCGCGTCCGCGGCCTCGGTTCGGCCAAGCATGGCGGCGAACATTGGCTGAAGCAGCGTTTGACCGCGATTGGCAATGTGTTGCTGACCACTTGGTTTGTGCTGTCGTTGTTGATGATCCCAAGTTTTGACCATGCGGCGCTCGCTTTATGGCTGGCGCAGCCATTGGTTGCTGTTCCGATGATCTTGATGATTGCCAATATCTTCGCGCATGTCCGCCTTGGGCTTCAGGTGTTGATTGAGGATTATGTCCATGATGATGGCCTGAAATTTGCGGCGATGACATTGTTGAACTTTTACGTCATCGCCAGCGCCGTATTCGGCATTTTCGTCGTCGCAAAACTCGCATTTACCGGAGCTCCCGCCTGATGTCAGACGCTTATAAGATTATTGACCATAGTTATGACACCGTCGTCGTCGGCGCTGGCGGGTCGGGTCTGCGCGCCACCATGGGCAGCGCGGAAGCTGGCCTAAAAACCGCTTGTATTACCAAAGTCTTCCCGACGCGTTCGCACACTGTCGCGGCGCAGGGCGGGATTGCCGCATCGCTGGGTAACAATTCGCCGGACCATTGGACGTGGCACATGTATGACACGGTCAAGGGCTCCGATTGGCTCGGCGACCAAGATGCCA
>JAEMTM010000060.1 GCA_016462305.1 Sphingomonadaceae bacterium
AGCTCAATCGCAAGCGCCGTCGCTTCGCCGCCACCAATGCACAAGGACGCAACGCCGCGTGTCTTGCCATAATGTTGCAGCGCCGCGACCAGGGTTGTGATGATCCGTGCGCCCGAAGCGCCAATGGGGTGGCCAAGTGCGGTCGCGCCGCCATGCACGTTAATCTTGTCATGCGCTATGCCAAGATCGTGCATGGCAAACATGGCGACACAGGCAAAGGCCTCGTTCACTTCAAACAGGTCCACATCACCGATGGTCCAACCCGCCTTTTCCAAGCATGTGTTGATCGCGCCGACAGGTGCCGTGGTGAACGCCGATGGTTCCTGTGCATGGGCGGCATGGGCAACGATACGTGCGATGGGTGTTTGCCCGTTGGCATCGGCGACCGACTGACGCGTGAGGACAAGCGCCGCCGCACCATCGGAGATGGATGAGCTGGTTGCCGCTGTAATCGTGCCGTCCTTGGCAAAGGCCGCTTTCAACGTCGGGATTTTGTCGGGCATGCCCTTGCCGGGTTGTTCGTCCGTGTCGACAATGACATCGCCCTTGCGCGTGGCAACGGTCACGGCGACGATTTCCTGCTTGAACGCGCCATCGGCAATCGCCTTTTGTGCGCGGCGTAGCGATTCAATCGCATAGGCATCCTGCGCCTCGCGAGTCAGTTGATAATCATTGGCGGTGTCTTGCGCAAATGTGCCCATAGCGCGGCCAGCCTCATAGGCGTCTTCAAGGCCATCGAGGAACATATGATCATAGGCCGTGTCATGCCCGATGCGCGCGCCGCTGCGATGCTTTTTCAGCAGATAGGGCGCGTTGGTCATGCTTTCCATGCCGCCCGCGATGACATAATCGACCGACCCTGCGGCGAGCGCCTCGCTGCCCATGATAACAGTCTGCATACCCGAACCACATACCTTGTTCACCGTCGTTGCCTGCACCGATTTGGGCAAGCCAGCCTTGATCGCCGCCTGACGGGCAGGGGCTTGGCCCAAGCCTGCGGGTAGGACGCAACCCATGTAGATACGCTCAATATCTGCGCCATCGACGCCAGCGCGTTCCACCGCTGCCTTCACCGCCGTCGCGCCAAGGTCGGTTGCGGAAACGTCGGCCAATGCCCCCTGCATCGCGCCCATTGGCGTGCGGGCATAAGACAGGATTACAACAGGATCGGCGTCAAGCATGGGAGATTCCTTTGGTTTCGATTTGACCCCTTATAGGCCGCCGTGCCGTCAAAAACAAATGTGAATCGCTCCCTAGAACAGCGCCTTCAATTCGCGTTTCAGAATCTTGCCATTGGCGTTGCGCGGCAAACTATCCTGCGTGAAGATGATCTTTACTGGCACCTTGAACTTGGCCAGACGTTCGCTGACAAAATATCGAAGCTCCTCCTCCGTGGCCGTCATGCCGGGTGCCAAATGCACCACGGCTGCGGGTTCTTCGCCTAAGGTCTGGTGCGGTATGCCCACCAAGGCAGCATCGGTAACGGCAGGATGTTCGTAGAGGATGTTTTCGACTTCGGACGAATAGATATTCTCGCCGCCGCGAATGATCATGTCCTTGGCGCGGTCAACGATGAAGCAGAAACCTTCGTCATCTACGCGCGCAAGGTCGCCTGTTCGGACCCAGCCATCGACAAAGGTTTCGGCGGTGGCGTCGGGGCGGTTCCAATATCCTTTAACGATTTGCGGGCCGCGTGCCCATAATTCACCAACCGCACCAACGGGCAATTCCGTCATGCCGTCCTCGGACATGATTTTCAGGTCGGATACAGCAACCGCCGGGCCGCAGCTATCCGGGCGGTTGAGATAATCTTCGGCTATATGTGAAGTTACGGTCGCCATGGTTTCGGTCATGCCCCAGCCATTGCCGGGGAACGCGCCGAAGATTTCGTAAATCTTGCTCACCAATTCCGGCGCAGATGGCGCGCCGCCATAGCTGATCCCATCGATGGAGCTGAGATCATATTTTTCGCGGTCGGGATGCTCAATCAACTGCCAAGCGATAAAAGGCACGCCGCCCGTGGCATTGATCTTCTCGCGCTCGATAATCTCGAACGCCTTCACGGTATCCCATTTGTGCAACAATATGATCTTGTGGCCCGCCTGAATGGTGGGAATCATCAATGCAGAACAGGCGGTGACGTGGAACATCGGGATCACCAGCAACGAAGCCCGAATGCTTGGCTCAGGCAAAGCATCGCCACGACGCAATATGCTCGCCGCGCCGGAATAAGCGCTGGAAAGGCCATTGGTGAGCAAATTGCGGTGGGACCCCAACGCCCCTTTGGGTTTGCCTGTCGTGCCACTGGTATAGAAAATGGTGGCCGCATCATCCGGCGCGATTGCAACATCGGGCAGCGTTAGGTCGGGCAACTGGGCATAGCCCTTCGGTTCGCCAATCACATTTTCGAGCGGAATAGCAGGCTCTGCCATCGCGGCCCCACCGCCACGCGCAACCATCACATGCTTTAGCGCGGGCATTTCGGATATGTGTGGCGCAATGCGGTCCCAGCGTTCAGCATCGCAGATCAAAACCACAGCGCCCGAATCGGCCATGCCAAAGGACAGCTCTTCGCCCGTCCACCATGCGTTCAACGGCACGACAATCGCGCCCGTTACGGCGGCGGCGAAAAAGGCGACTGGCCATTCGGGCAGGTTGCGCATGGCAAGGGCGACGCGGTCACCCTTTTTAACGCCGCATTCTTGTAAAGCCTGCGCCAATGACGCGACGGCGCGGTGCCACGCGTCATATGTGACGCGCTCATCTTCACACACCACAAATTCGCGGTCACCGAATGATGCCTTGGCATGTCCGGCAAGCAACGCCAGATTGGGCACAGCATTTTTCCAGACACGCGTTGGCACGCCTTCAATCACGGCAGTTTCCATTTCAAATGGCATGCCCGGCGCACACAAGGCGGCCTTTACCTGATCACGGGTCATCACGGGCCAACCCGCAGGTGGCGTCCATTTTTTGCCTGCCTCGATCATATTCTCTCCCTTCAAATCGTCACGCTTTGCGCGTGTTCGCAATGTCGATACGCCAAAATGGTTTCAATGTGCAACGCTTCGCGCTAGCAATTCATCAACTGATTAAAGGGAGAGAGAAATTGACCGCAAATATGCAGACTGTGCTGGAAAAACAGCGCGCCGCGTTTACCGTCGCCATGCCGGAACCGATGTCGGTGCGCCGCGACCGTATTGACCGCGCGATTGCGTTGCTGGTCGACCATGCCGAAGATTTTGCAAAGGCCGTTTCGGCGGATTTCGGCCATCGCAGCCGCGAACAGACGCTGTTGACCGATATCATACCTTCGCTCGGCGCGATGAAGCACGCCAAGAAGCATTTTGAAAGCTGGGCCAAGGGCGAGAAGCGTAAGCCCACCTTTCCGTTGGGCCTGATCGGTGCCAAGGCCGAAGTCGTGTTCCAGCCCAAGGGCGTGGTCGGCGTCGTTGCGCCTTGGAACTTCCCCGTTGGCATGGTGATGGTGCCCATGGCGGGTATTCTCGCCGCCGGTAACCGCGCCATGGTCAAGCCATCCGAATTTACAGAGCGGGTATCGGCCTTGTTTGAAGAAATTGTGCCCAAATATTTCGCTCAAGAGGAAATGGCGGTTTTCACGGGCGGCGCAGACGTCGGCATGGCCTTTTCGAAACTGGCCTTTGACCATATGATCTTCACGGGCGCGACGAGCGTTGGCAAACATATCATGCGCGCTGCCGCCGACAATCTGGTGCCGGTCACGTTGGAACTTGGCGGCAAGTCGCCCACCATCATTGGCCGCAGCGCGGATAAGAAAAAGGCGGGCGAGCGGATCGCGTTGGGCAAGATGATGAACGCAGGCCAAATCTGCCTCGCGCCCGATTATCTGTTGGTGCCAAGCGATCAGGAGCATGATGTGATTGAGGCGGTGAAGGCTGGCGTCACCGCGCAATATCCAAAATTGCTGCACAATGACGATTATACGTCGGTCGTGAACGGCCGCAATTATGAACGGTTGCAGGGCTATCTCGATGATGCGCGGGAAAAGGGTGCGGAGATCATTGAGATTAACCCAGCCAATGAGGAATTTGCCACGTCCAACGGCAACAAAATGCCGCTGACCATCGTGCGCAACGTCACCGACGATATGAAGGTGATGCAGGAGGAAATCTTTGGCCCAATCCTACCCGTAATGACCTATTCATCCATGAATGAAGCCATTGATTATGTGAACGCGCATGACCGGCCACTGGGCCTTTATTATTTCGGATCGGACAAGGCCGAGGAAGAACGCGTGCTGACGCGGACCATTTCGGGGGGCGTTACCATCAACGATGTGGTCTTCCACAATGCGATGGAAGACCTGCCCTTTGGCGGCGTTGGGCCATCGGGCATGGGCAATTATCACGGCGCCGACGGGTTCAAGACGTTCAGCCATATGCGCGCGGTCTATCGTCAGACCGGGCTCGATGTTGCCGGCATTGGCGGGTTCAAGGCCCCTTATGGCAAGGCAACGCTCAAGACATTGGCAAAAGAGCTGAAGAAATAAGGAAACAGGAGACATAAGGATGCACTTGCATCATGACGGAGGCTCGGTTAGAGGGGCCTCCGCTTGATCGGGTTCGCCCGGCAAAGCTGTGCCCCAGTGGTGGAATGGTAGACGCGCTGGATTCAAAATCCTGTTCCGAAAGGAGTGCCCGTTCGAGTCGGGCCTGGGGCACCATTTAATCTCCTGACATTGCAGGCTTCGGTTGTCCCAAATGGGAAACTAACGCTTTCGGTTTGGCGCATCGTTGTTTTCATTTGCGTAAATAGTTGTGCAAATGTTTGCTGCTGTTAATGGAGCTGTGTCATATGTCTCAAGCCTTCAGCATCACGGATATGTTCACCATTGGTATCGGGCCTTCTAGCTCGCATACCGTTGGGCCTATGCGTGCCGCGCGTGACTTTGCCGAGCGGTCGTTGATCCGGCCGGATGTTGGCCAAATACTCTGCGAATTATTTGGTTCACTCGCTTTAACGGGCCATGGCCATGCGACCGACACGGCGATATTGCTTGGGCTGTCGGGCCATACGCCCGAAGGCACATCTCCCGATGACATTGCTTTCATCATCGCCACTATCCGCGAGGCGGACAGGTTAAAACTTGCGGGCAAAACGGACATTAGCTTTGTCGAAAGCCAGCATTTGCTGTTTCGCAAGGGGGAGTTCCTACCGGGCCATGCCAATGCGATGCGCCTCACCGCAACTTATGGCGACGGGTCGCAATATAGCGAAACCTATTTTTCCATCGGCGGCGGGGCAATCCTGCGTGCAAATGCCGATGTCCCGCGACTGAACTTTACATTACCGCACCCCTTTGCCTCTGGGGCAGAGTTGCTTGCCATGGGCGATGCTACTGGCATGACCTTTGGCGCGATTGTCGAGGCGAATGAATCCGCATGGCGCAGCGAGGCCGAAACGCGCGCTTTTATTGACGATGTCCGCGTGGCCATGTTGGATTGCATTAAGCGCGGGATTACCAAAGACGGTATCTTGCCCGGTGGCCTGAACGTGAAGCGCCGCGCCAAATGCTTGCACGAACGATTGGTCGAACGCGGTCCGCGCAGCGACCCATCAACGGTGTTTGAATGGGTCAGCCTGTGGGCGTTAGCCGTGAATGAAGAAAATGCAGCGGGGGGCCGCGTTGTTACCGCACCGACCAATGGTGCGGCGGGCGTCATTCCTGCGGTCCTGAAATATTATGAGATATTCACCGCCAATCCAACGCCGGAGGGTAGTCGCCTGTTGCTAACCACGGCGAGCGCGATTGGTTTTCTCTACAAGACCAACGCGTCAATCTCTGCGGCTGAAATGGGCTGTCAGGGCGAAGTTGGCGTTGCTTGCTCAATGGCGGCGGCCGGTCTTGCGGCGGCGCTTGGCGGCAGCAATGCGCAAGTCGAAAATGCCGCCGAGATCGGGATGGAGCACAATCTTGGTCTCACCTGCGATCCGATTGGCGGACTTGTGCAAATCCCGTGTATTGAGCGCAACACCATGGGCGCGATCAAGGCGATCAACGCTGCCTATCTCGCGCTTCAGGGCGACGGCGCGCATGTGGTTAGCCTTGACGCCGTGATTGAAACCATGCGCCAAACGGGTGAAGATATGCGATCCAAATATAAGGAAACCAGCCTTGGCGGACTCGCCGTCAACGTTGTCGAATGCTGACCGTCAAAATTTGATCATAATCCGCCGCACAAGCGCAAGCGAGATGGAGTATATCAGCCTAAGATTCAGCGCCTTTTTTGTGGCGATCACCTGCTTTATTGCGTGACCTGAAGCGCGGCGACGTCACATGCTTTGTGTAGCCGCCAAGCGATCCAGGCCGAAATCAGGCACATCGCTGCGCCCAGCAACAACTGGTTGACGATTGCCACGCCTGCGGCGCTCAGCCCAAGTGCAATCAGCGACCCTAATACCATCGCTCCTGAATTGACGATATTGTTTGCCGCCACAGTCCGTGCGGTCTGGTCCTTGGGAACAGTCGTGGTCAGGAACGCATAAAGCGGTACGACGAACATTCCTCCCGAAACCGCGATCCCGAGCAAAGACAGCAGCAACGGAATCGCGTCGGGGTGTTTCACAAAGCTGGCAATGTCGTATAGTTCGCCCGCGCCAATCAGGTGCCAGTTGCGACAGACAAAAAAGAAAGCGACGACAAACAGTCCCATGACAATAACGCTGGCCGGTGCGTAGCGTGCTGAAACCTGCCCCTTGAGCAAGCGATTTATGGCGACAGAGCCAATCGCAATTCCAATCGAAAATATCGCGAGAAACAGGCTTGCGACTTCCTTGTTGGCGCCCAGCACATTTTTTGCCAGCGGCGGAAACTGGATGAATAACACCGCTCCTATCGTCCAAAAAAAGCTGATTGAGACGATGGCGAGATATAATTTGCGGATATGCATTGTGCTTTTGATAAGGTTGATCGACGAACGCAGGATATGCCAATCCAAGCTGGTTTCAACACGCTCGGGTGGCGCGGGTGGCACCTGCCGCCCAGTAAGATAGCCAATGACCGCAACAATGACGACGCCAAGTGCGGCCCATTCGACCTCAATCACGCCGGCCAATATGGTGCCGAGCAAAATGGCAATATAAGTCCCGGCTTCGACTAGCCCGGTGCCGCCAAGCACTTCATCCTCTTCCAGATGCTGCGGCAGAATCGCGTATTTGATGGGGCCGAAAAATGTCGAATGCACGCCCATTGCAAACAGAGCGAGCATCATCAGCGGAATTGCGATCAGGTTGATGCCAAAGCCGATCCATGCCAGCACAAGACCGAGCCCGCCAACCAGCATGATCAGTATCTCGCAAAATTTGACTATGCGGATGATAGCAGCCTTGTCGCGCGTGTCCGCCAACTGTCCGGCCACAGCCGACATAAGGAAAAACGGAATGATAAATATGGCGGTTGCGACCGCGCTGAACAACGCCTCGGCCTTTTCATCATCGTAGACGCCGTAAACGACAAACAACACCATCGCATTCTTAAACAAATTATCGTTGAATGCGCCCAGTAACTGCGTGACGAAAAGCGGCAGAAAGCGGCGCTTGTTCATCAGAGACATTGTCGTGGCCATAAATTTACCAGTTTCCCATGCGGAAGGATGCCCCGTGCCTTAGCTGCCGGTTGGAAGCATGGCAAAGCGGATTTCGGTTCGCGGTTAAATAGTCAGGTGATTTTACCCGCGCATCACGCTATCGACGCTTTATGCTCAGCCTGCCCAATATCCTGACCCTGTCACGAATTTTCGCCGTGCCCATATTGGTTTTCCTGTTGTGGCCGGGGACCAAGCCCATGAGCGTGCAGCCGCTACCGCTTGATTATGCGTTTGCGTTCGTGCTCTATTGCCTGATGGGCATCACCGATTATTTCGACGGCTATCTCGCCCGCGCGCAAGGGACGGTGTCGAAACTGGGCGTTTTTCTTGACCCCATCGCCGACAAAATCATGATCGCCGCTGTCATTTTGATGTTGGTGTTCACCCGCGATGTGGAGGGGTGGCACGTGATTGCCGCCTTGATCATCTTGTTGCGCGAAATGATTGTGTCGGGTTTGCGTGAATTTCTGGCCGGGCTTCAGATTTCGGTGCCCGTGTCCAAACTCGCCAAATGGAAAACGACATTTCAATTGGTCTCGCTGGGCGGGATCATCTTGGCTGGGGCGCTGCCGGACTGGATTTTGCTGAAGCAAGCGGCTTTGTTGTTGTTGTGGATCGCGGCGGTGCTGACGATGATTACCGGTTGGGATTATCTGCGCGTCGGCATCAAGCATATGGATTGAGGCCATGAAATTGGTGTATTTTGCCAGCGTGCGTGAGGCGATAGGGCTGTCATCCGAAGAATGCGACGTGCCGCAGGATGCCCGCAGAGTTGGTGATCTTGTGGCTTGGATTTCTGCGGGTTCCCAAGAGCATGCCCGCGCATTACATGATCTTTCACGCCTGCGTTTCGCATTGGACCAAGAGATGGTTGCGAGCGATGCTTTGTTGGGTGAGGCGCAGGAATTGGCCATCTTCCCGCCGGTCACGGGCGGATGAAAGTGGTGCGGGTCAGCCATGCGGCGATTCAGCCTGACGAAGGGTTGGCTGCGCTGGCGGGTCTTGGCGGTGGTGCATTGGCCAGTTTCACGGGCATTGTGCGCGACGATAACGGGGTAACGGCGATTGAATTGGAACATTATCCCGGCATGACCGAGGCAAGTCTTTATAGCCTCATAGAAGCCGCCACAGCGCGATGGTCATTGTTGGGCGCTGTTATCACCCACCGCGTCGGAATTGTCCCTGTGGGCGCTCCTGTGGTCGTTGTCGGGGCCGCTTCGTTGCACAGGGCGGAGGCATTGGAGGCGACGGCGTTCCTCATTGACCGGCTGAAGACCGAGGCACCATTTTGGAAGCGCGCGCATTATGCCGATGGCACGGCAAAATGGGTCGACGCCAAAGCGAGCGATGACGCGCGTTCCGAACGCTGGACATGATTATGCGGCGTGCAAACCGCGCAGCGCATCCGCCAGCAGGTTAAATTCCTCCCGCCGCGGGCTGTTGGTGCGCCACACCAACGCAATCTCACGCGACGCATGTTCGGCGTTCAAGGGGCGGGCCTGCACATCGGTGCCGTTCAACAACCCCGCTGTAACCGCCATTTCGGGGATGATGGTCAGGCCAAGGCCATTATCGACCATTTGCACCAGCGTATGCAGCGATGTGCCCAGCATCGTTGCAAAGGCCCGCATTTCTGGGCGGTTGCAGGCGGCAAGCGCATGGTCCTTCAGGCAGTGGCCATCGACCAGCAAAAGCAATCGGCTTTCGTCGATCAATTCGGGCTCGATGCTTTCCGGGGGGTCGCGCGGGTCGTCCTTGGGAAACGCCACAAACAAGCGGTCGTCAAACAAAGTCGCTTTTTCAATATCGCCAGCGGCAAAGGGCAGCGCCAGCAATACACAATCGACCTGTCCATGATGCAATGCGTCGATTGCAGCGGCGCTGGCTTCTTCGCGCAAATATAATTTCAGATCGGGATATTGCTTACGCAATGCGGGCAATAATTTCGGCAGCAAAAACGGCGCGATGGTTGGAATGACGCTCATCCGCAGATCATCGGCCAATGGCGTGCCCGCTGAACGCGCTATTTCCGCCAGCTCCTCTGCTTCACGCAATATCCGGTGCGCCTTTGCGACTATCTTGTTGCCAAGCGGCGTGAACCGGACAACGCGGCGCGTGCGTTCGACCAACATCAGGCCAAGCAGCGATTCCAGCTCGCGAATGCCCGCCGATAACGTCGATTGCGTGACGAAACTGGACTCTGCTGCTTTACCAAAATGGCCATGCTCTTGCAACGCGACCAGATATTGCAACTGTTTCAGCGTTGGCAGATAGGTGCTCATAAATCGGTTCCGTTAATCAATAGGGCGCGTATAATCGCTTTTACCAATTTTTATACATATAATTATCGGCAAACTGCATCCTTTGCTGGAAAAACCCACCCGAACGTCTTAGCTTATGAATTAACAAAGGGTCCGACAAAGGCCAGCAGAGTCAGTTATGTTTATTTCTAACTTCATCGATTATCTCGACTCGATCAAAGAACGCGACCCCGCGCCGCGTTCACGGTGGGAGATTTTATTATATCCCGGCGTTTGGGCGGTAGGCTATCACCGCGTCGCGCATTGGTTGTTTTTGGGGCATATGTTTTTTCTGGCGCGGCTGGTGAACCACTTTGCGCGCTTCCTGACGGGTATCGATATTCACCCCGGCGCGAAAATTGGCAGCAATTTCTTTTTGGACCACGGCTTCAGCGTCATTGGCGAAACGGCGGAAATTGGTGATAATGTCACCATGTATCAAAATGTCACGCTTGGCGGCACCAATCCGACGACGGGCATTGGTGGAAAGCGGCATCCGACCATATTGGATAATGTCATCATCGGTTCGGGCGCGCAGATTCTGGGGCCAATTACCGTTGGCGAACGTGCGCGCATTGGCGCTGCTGCGGTCGTGACAGACGATGTGCCAGCCGGCGCGACCATGATTGGTCAAAAAGCGCGATCAACCTTAGTAAAGGCGGAAACCTACGCACGGGATTTCATGCCCTATGGCACGCCTTGCCGCGAAATGTTCGATCCAGCGACCCAAAGCCTTGAGATCATGCAATGCGAGATTGAAAGCCTGCGTAAGAAAGTGGCCGAGTTGATGGCACAGCGTGACGCCAGCTCGAACGTAACACCCGCCAAGCCACGTCCAGCCAAGGGACGCAAGGTCAGTTGAGCGCGGTCATCACGCCGTTTCCCGGGGTTAGCCGCCATAATCAGGTCGGCTTTGACAAGAATGAGCTGACGCAGATATTGAACCTATACGGCCGGATGGTCGCGGCGGGAAACTGGCGCGATTATGCCATTGACTTGGGCCGCGACGCCGCCGTGTTCAGCATGTTCCGCCGCGCGACCGAGCGCCCTGAATATCGTATCGAAAAACGCCCCGCATTGCGCAACCGCCAAGGCATATGGGCGTTGGTCGGCGAAGGCGGCGCAATCCTGAAACGCGGCCATGATCTGGCACCAGTGCTGGCACCGGTTGAGCGCAAGTTAATGAAACTGGTTGATGCGTAAAA
>JAEMTM010000061.1 GCA_016462305.1 Sphingomonadaceae bacterium
CGCGCCGTGACGCTCAAAGAAAAAGCCTGATCGGAGTTCTTGGGACGCTGTGTATCGAACGTGCCACTTAAAGCCCACGCCGTGCGATACCCAGATGCACTGAGCGTTCGCACAGGCATATTATAGTTCAAAGATATTGGTATTAAAATGGTATTGCATAATTTTTACGGGCGCGTTACGTCGTGGCAACTCGATTGAGAGCTATAACGGGAAGGGAGTTTGGGCATGAGAAGGAAAACATCAAAAATACTCCATGGGAGTTGCGCGTTTCTTGGATTGGTCGCGTCGACCATTTCGACGAGTGCAATCGCGCAGGATGCGGTCTCCGCTGAAGAAGCGGATGACGAAATCATTGTTACAGGAACGAGGATCAAGAGCGCGGGCCTTTCTTCCACGAGCCCGATCAGCACGCTTGATGGCGAGCAGATTCAGCTACAGCGCGCCGTCACAATCGAAGACATCTCGGTTAAGATCCCGCAACTTGCTGGCGGTGTGAACTCGACATCGGTCGGCAGCGACGCTTTTGGCGCACAAACTCTCGATCTGCGTAATCTGGGGCAGAACCGGACGTTGGTTCTGATCAACGGAACACGCGCACTGCCATTCAGCTTCCGCAACGCGGTTGACGTGAACTCCATACCCGCGCCACTTCTGGAACGCGTCGATGTTCTCACCGGTGGCGCAGCAGCGGTCTATGGTGCCGATGCAGTGGCGGGCGTGGTCAACTTCATAATCAATGACGATTTCGAAGGGTTACAGGCAAACATCAACTATCGTGCCGTTGCTGGCGGTGCTTCTCAAAAGAGCGCACATTTGATGGGCGGCATGAATCTGGGCGATCGCGGGAGCATCGTCGGTTATGTCGAATATACGGATCGTGACCCTCTGCTTGCGGGTAAGCGTAGCTTTGCAAGAAACGGGGCAGCAACGCTTCCGATCGGAGGCAACTTCACAGATGTAGTTAGCGGACGGGCCTTTTCATATGACGCAAATGGTGCCTTTACGCTGACGCCCCAGACTACTGACTATACGCCGCTATTCCTGCTGGCGCAGCCGCTCCGCCGAATCAATGCTAACGCATTCTTCAAATATGAGCTTTTCGAGGGCATCGAAACTTACGGTCGGGTCATGTATTCGACCGTCAAAACCCAAGGCGGCACACGTTCGGGGCAGAACCCACCCACGACAGGAGCAGCCGGTGTTAACGTACAAATATCGCAGACCAATCCATTCCTCGACCCGCAGGCGCGCGCGCAACTGACGTTTGTGAATGGCTTTGCCAACGTCAACGTCCGCCGTTCTCTCGGCGAATTGGGACCGACCTTTGCAGAAAACAAACGGGATAATATTCAGGCCCAGATCGGATTGCGTGGCGAGATCACGCCAGCAATCAGCTGGGATGCATATTATCAATATGGACGTTCGGAAGAGTCTATAACGGTCAAGGGTGACGGCCTTAAAGCCAGCTTTGCCGGCCTTGTGAACACAACCGATATCTTCGGTCCCGGCGGCAATTTTACCAGCGTGCTGCAAGATTTCGATTTTGGCGACCGCAAGCGTACCCAGCAGGTAGGCTCGGCCTATATTGCTGGCGACACCAGCGATTTCTTCAACGGCTGGGCAGGGCCGGTCGGGTTTACAGCGGGCTATGAGTTCCGCAAGGAAACCGGACGCTTTGCTTACGGCTCCAATCTTGGCACATCGTTTAATCAGGGTGCGGAATCGGCTCCACCGATCCCGCCGTTCATTCAGGTCAACGAGCTGTTCGGCGAACTTGTCGTACCGTTGCTGTCGGATGTACCTTTGATCAAGCAGCTTAATGTCGAAGGAGCGTATCGCCGCTCATGGTATGCAAAATCCGTCGGACCCGACCGTAGTTACGATACCAACAAGGTCGGTATAAACTGGACGGTCAGTGACGATCTGCGGTTTCGCGCAACGCGCCAAACCGTTATCCGCGATCCGAATATCGGCGAGTTTGCCAATCCGGTATTCTCGATACCGTTTGCAAACCTCAGGACAGTGGCGCGCCTCTTTCCGCGTTACGCGGGCGACCCCTGTGTCGGTGCCACAAACGCCGCGACTGTCACTCAGTGCACCGCCCAAGGCTATAAAGGCGCTTATGATTCCAACAATCCGGCCAATTTGACCGGCGGATATTTCTTCGGCGGCAACGCCAATATCCAGGCGGAGCGCGGCAAGACTTATACAATTGGCGGCGTGCTGACGCCTAGCTTCATTCCGGGCCTTAACCTCTCGGTTGACTATTACAAAATCAGCATTCGTGACGCCGTGGGCCAGATCCAGCCCATTGATGCTATCACAAGTTGTTACATAACTGACCCCAGCGCGGGCAATCCGCTATGTAAGGCAGTGACGCGCGATCCCGTTACCGGGTTTATCAAGGATGCGTTCGTCGACGACCGCAATCTGGCTTCGATTAAGCAGAAAGGGATTGATGTCGATCTGAAATATGGCTTCGATGTTCCCTTTGGTTTGCCGGGAGACAAATGGAACCTTGGTTATCAGGGTAGCTTCGTGACTGATTACACGATCCAGCGGAATGCGGTCCTGACCCCTGTAGACTGCAAAGGCAGTTACGGCTCGCGGTGCTCCTCCGATCTCGTAACGCTGGTCGCTCCCGATTACCGTCATCGTGCGACCTTTACCTGGGACAGTGAACCCCTCACCGTGCAATTCGGCTGGAAGCGGATCGGTTCTGTCAAAGACAGCACGGCAGGCAGTGTAGGCAAGATCGATGCGTTTGACTATTTCGATCTGAACATCGCCCTGCGCCCGCCGATCCAAGGCCTGTCGCTCACTTTTGGCATCGACAATATTTTTGATAAGAAACCGCCCCTTGCGGTCAACCCGGGAGCGTTCAATACTTTCCCTGACACATATGATGTGCTTGGCAGAACGTTCGGCTTTTCGCTTACGATCCGCAGATAAGCGCCTGAAAGGGGGACAGGATTTCAGTTCTGTCCCTCTTCTGGTCTATCAATATCACGATTCATCATGACGTTCGCCTTGCTGGCATTTAGGCTGGCGAGAATGGGGAGATTTGGCGGATGACGCCACTGCAGTTCACGGCGCTGGATTGGGGCATATTGGCTAGTTATGTTGCTATACTCGCTGCGGCGGGATATTTTTCCACCAAACGCAATATGCAGAATGCCGACGATTATTTCCTCGCAAGTCATCATGCGCCTACTTGGCTGGTGGCGGTGTCCGTGCTGTCAACTGTCCAGTCTGCAGCCACATTCCTTGGCGTGCCTGACAACAGTTTTCGCGGGAACTACACCTATCTGACCAGCACAATCGGCGCTTTGCTCGCCGCCTGGTTTGTTGCAAAAATCTTGATACCCAGATTTTATGCTATCGGCGCTACGACCGTCTATGAGCTTCTTGAGCAGCGCTTCGATGTAACCGCACGCCGGGCCGCGGGCGCCATGTATCTTTTGGGCCGTATTTTCGCGAGTGGAGCCCGACTGTATCTGGCGGCGATCGCTGTCTCGATGATCATGTTTCTCGATGTCGAGCCGCAGCATATCGTCGTCGCGTCATTCACGCTGCTCATATTCGGATTGGCCTTCACCTTCGTGGGGGGATTAAACTCCGTAATATGGAGCGATCTGGTGCAAGTGGTGCTGTATGTCGGCGCTGCCATCATGGTTTTGGTCTTTTTGCTGGTCAAAATACCCGCTCCATTGCCGGAAATCGTCAACAGCCTAACGATGTCGCCAGCAGGAGATAAGACGCAGATAATTGACTGGTCTTTCAACTTTACAGCGCCCTTTTCGATTTTTGCAGCTATTACCGGGCTCGCTCTGCTGAATATCGGCAATTCGGGTCTCGACCAGGACACCACGCAACGCCTGCTCGCCTGCGACAGCGCAAAGCATGGCAGTCGGGCGCTGTATGCATCGGTATGGGCCTCCATTCCTGTCATCCTGCTGTTCCTCGTCATCGGCTCCTTGCTGCATATATTTTATGAGCGGCCCGATCTGATGGGATCGAACGGAAGTGAAGTAGTCCAGACTTTCCAAGGCGAAAAAATAACGGTCTTCATGCATTTCATATTGAGCGAGATTCCGCCTGGACTTCGCGGTCTTGTGACGGTGGGCGTTATCGCTGCCGCTGCGATAAATTCGGGATTGATCTCGATGGCGGCGGTATTGATCAATGATTTCTATCGGCCATGGAAAGAGCGTCGCGGTGAACATCGGGAAAAACATTTCATTCTCGCGGGGCGCGTGGCAACAGTTTTTCTGGGTCTGGCGCTGTTCGCAATGTCAATCCTGTGCTATTATTGGCAGCGTTACAGCAGCCTGCCGTTGCTGGAATTTGTACTCGGTGTGATGGCGTTTGCCTATTCGGGGTTGCTCGGGGTTTATTTTACCGCGATCTTTACCGGCCGCGGATCGTCGACTTCAGTGATTGCAGCGCTGATCGCAGGCTTTGTGACCATTCTCACTTTTCAGGGATATGTCGTTGACAATTTGGGCCTGCCGCAAGTCATGAAAACTATAGCGTTCCCGTGGCAGCTCTGCCTTGGAACTATTGTTGCAACCGCTGTCTGCCTGATCGGCTCGCAATCGAAATCCGTTACACAGAGTATCGAACATGCCTAATACCGAGAGCTTGAACCCGCGATTTGCGGATATCGACAGTTGGCCGACGATCGAAGCCGTTGAGGCGATGCTTGAGGGCCAAATGTCGGCCATCGCCTCGATCAAAAGCCAGACACAGATGATTGCGGCCGCCGCCCAAGCTGCTGCC
This sequence comes from Sphingomonadaceae bacterium, assembly GCA_016462305.1. Taxonomy (GTDB): domain Bacteria; phylum Pseudomonadota; class Alphaproteobacteria; order Sphingomonadales; family Sphingomonadaceae; genus Sphingorhabdus_B. The sequence continues at coordinate 4,783 of JAEMTM010000061.1, forward strand.
GCGCGCCTGCAAAACGGCGGAAGGCTCGTATATGTCGGCGCAGGAACCTCGGGGCGGGTTGCGGTTCAGGATGGTGTGGAACTTGGCCCGACCTTCGGCTGGCCAAGCGAGCGCTTGTTATATTTGATGGCAGGCGGCATCGATGCGCTCGTCCACAGCGCAGAAGGCGCGGAAGACGATGCGGATGATGCAAGGTCAAGGGTTAGGGAATCCGGGGTCAGCGCTAATGATGTCGTAATCGGGGTTGCGGCCAGTGGCAGAACACCCTTTACGATAGCGGCGGTGAATGCAGCAAATGACGCAGGTGCACTGACCATTGCGATAGTCAATAATGCGGGGACAGACCTTCTTCGCGCAGCGCAACATGGTTTGCTGGCGGCGACTGGCAGCGAGGCTATCGCCGGGTCGACCCGGATGAAAGCTGGAACCGCGCAAAAGGCTATTCTCAATCTATTGTCTACTGCCATCATGCTGCGGCTTGGCCGCGTCTACCGTGGCCTGATGGTGGATATGGTCATTTCCAATGATAAGCTTCTCAAAAGGGCGTTCGGCATCGTCAAGGCTTTAAGCAATTGCAGCGAAGCTGTCGCGATGGAGGCCGTAGTTCTTGCCCAAAACGATATAAAAACTGCGGTGCTGATTGCCCTTGGGAAAGACCCGACAGCTGCTGCTCAGTTACTGCGCGAACATAATGGCATATTGCGCGACGCGTTAGAGACATTGGACGGGAACATATCGTGAAGCCGGGCGCTGCACATACAAGCGAACACCGCAATTCGCCCATCTATATGCAGCTTGCCCATCAATTGCGGCAGCAGATCGAGGATGGCGACATCAGCGCAGGTGAAGCGCTTCCTTCCGAGCGCGACCTTTGCAAGATCATGGGCGCGTCGAGAGTGACTGTGCGCAAGGCAATCGAATTGCTGATCGAAGACGGTATGCTATCGAGACGTCAGGGCTCAGGAACATATGTAACGCCCCGGATTCAGGCTCCCGGTTCCTTTCTGAGCAGCTTTAGCGAAGACGCTGAAGCTCGCGGAGAAGCAACCGACACGATCTGGATGATGAAAGTCATCGCTGTTGCGTCCGAAGAAGAAGCGAGGATTCTTGAGTTACCGCACGGCGCTGACGTGGCTCGGCTCAGCCGCGTTCGAATGGCTGGCGGCGAGCCGCTGGCAATAGAGAATGCGGTTGTACCTGCTGAAATGCTGCCCGATATGGCGCATCTGGGAAATTCGCTTTATCAGGCACTCGACCAGCACGGTAACCGGCCCATAATCGGGCAACAGAAAATCCGGGCTGCACTGGCGGGGCCAACGGAGGCGAGTTTGCTCTCCATCCCTGAAAACACAGAATTATTACGCATCGAGCGAATTTCCCGACGGGCAGATGGGCGTCCGGTCGAACTTACCCGCTCTGCCTATCGCGGTGAACGATATGAGTTTGTGAGCGAACTGCGCGGGCCATTTGCAGCATTATGAGCAAGTCCGTTACCGGTCGCGATCCATCGCTTGACAGCTTTCGTGGGCTAGACGTGCTTTTGATGATATTGGTAAACGTTCAGGGTAATGGAGACGCCGCATTTGCGACGCTCAGGCACGCCGAATGGAACGGCCTGACATTTGCCGATCTTGTTTTTCCGATATTCCTTTTGATCGTTGGACTATCTGCACCGCTGGCGCTCGACAAGCCGGGTTATACTTTCAACTGGACAGCCATTTGCCGGAGGGCATTTCTGCTTTTCATTATCGGCGTTGCTTTGAGCTGGCTGATTAGGCCGACACTCGACCCTGACATGATCCGCTGGAGCGGCGTATTGCAGCGTATTGGAATCGTTTATCTGGTCTGCGCGGCGGTCATATTCATCAGGCGCAGCGCAGCTCTACCCATGTTTATCGCCGTAATGCTGCTTGTTGTTCATTCATGGATGCTGCTGAAGGTAGGAACGCCGACGGGAGCGCCGCCCAGCATGGAACCGGGCAAGGGGATAAGCGGCTGGCTCGATCAGAACTTCATTCCTGGCCGGGTCTTGCGGAAAACCTGGGAGCCAGAAGGTGTCTTGTCGACAATGACTGCGGTGGCCAATGGATTGATCGGTGTCGGCGTGATGCGGTGGATCAAAGGGAATGAAGTCAGCCATGCGCGTCTGGCGCTGGCTGGCCTGATCATTTTGGCTGCAGGATTGGCATTGACCCCTATTTTGCCATTGAACAAGAATCTGTGGACGGCCAGTTTCGCACTTGCGACTTGCGGTATCGGGATCATCTTCTGGGCATCGCTTAAATCGATTTGGTCTATCCTCGGCGATAACAAGATTGCCTTGTGGACCGTCAGCATGGGCCAAGCAGCCCTCACACTCTACGTCGTTCACACTTTGTTGATCGCGATCATTGTCCGCAAATTACCGAACGGTGAAACGATATGGGATGCAACCTATCAAGGGCTTTCAAACGTCGGATTGCCCGCACCGGTTACATCCCTACTCTACGCCTTTATTGCGGCAGCGATTTCCTGTGCGGTTCTTTCTTGGCTGAAGCGGCGTGGATGGGTGCTCAAAGTCTAGGTCCTGACCCTAATCCAGGAAGATCTTGCCGGGATTGAACAACCCTGAGGGGTCCAACGCATTTTTTATCTGCCGCATGGTCGCAACGCTGTTCGCTCCATGCTCGCGGCGCATGGCTTCTCTTTTACCCAACCCGATTCCGTGCTCGCCCGTGCAGGTGCCGCCTACCGATAGCGCATGGTCGATCATCGCTTCATTGATAATGCGTGCCTTGTCCCAACGCGCCATATCCCCGGCCTGCAATATGAAGAAGACATGGAAATTGCCGTCACCGACATGACCCAGTATCGGAGCAAATAGGCCGGATGCTTGTATTGCAGTTTTGGCGCGGGTGATTGCATCGCTCAAATGGCTTATCGGCACACAGATATCGGTGATCCAAGCAACGGCTCCGGGAACCATATTTTTCGCAGCCCATAACGCCTGATGGCGCGCCTTCCACAAGGCATTCCGGTCTTCGGTCGCGCTTGCAAACTGAAGCTTGCCGCCGCCATTGCTCTCCCCCAGCAGCCGAACCAGCTCCAGCTGGTCGGCAACGCCAGCGTCTGATCCGTGAAATTCGAGGAACAGCATCGGCTTTTCGGGTAACCCCAGAGCACTTTGCCGGTTGCAGGCCCGGATTGCTGCTTCGTCAAGCAACTCCATGCGCGCAATGGGCACACCCGACTGGATCGTGGCGATAACGGTATCGACTGCACCTTCGATAGTGTCAAAGTCCCATGTTGCGGCGAGGATTTTATCTGGCTGTCCATGTAAGCGCAAACTGGCCTCAACAATCAGGCCAAGCGTGCCTTCAGCGCCGGTATAGAGGTGCGTGAGGTCATAACCGGACGCGGATTTTCGGGCGCGCGTTCCTGTCGAGATGAGGCCGCCCTCGGCGGTCACCACCTTCAGCCCAAGTATATTCTCGCGCATGCTGCCATATCGGACGGTCGTTGTTCCAGACGCACGGGTCGAAATCATGCCGCCAAGCGAGGCGTTGGCGCCAGGATCGACAGGAAAAAATAAACCGGTCGTGCGAATATCTTCGTTGAGCTGTTCACGCGTCACGCCAGGCTCGACGACACAGAACAGATCGGCTGCGCTGACCTCAACGATCCGGTTCATTCGGCTGAAATCGATACAAAGAGTCTCGGCATTTATTGTCGCAGCATTGCCTTCGAGTGAAGTTCCTGCGCCATAGGCGACAATCGCGTAGTTTTCTTCTGCCGCCTTTTTCACCAGCAGCTTCACTTCATCGATTGTCTCGGGCTGGGCAACAAGTGACGGCGGTTGGTGGGCGTGATGACCTTCGCTTTGGGCATATTGCGCCAGCGCCGAACTGGCTGTGACAAGGCGGGAACCGAACTGGTCGCCAAGGGACTGTGCAAGACTGTTCATATTTTGTCCAATAGCAGTGTTGCACCGGCACGTAAATTGGTATTATATAGGTATTATATGAATGACCCAACCCGAACATTAATGTATGCAGAAGCTTCGCAAGCCAGCGAAGTTGCTGCCCTGCAATATGCGTCTAACGCTGTGCTCATTGCCGACTTGGTGCAAAGGTTGCGTGCTCTCGATCCGCAAGTCATCTTCAGTTGCGCGCGGGGAAGTTCCGATCATGCAGCGACATATGCCAAATATCTGATCGAGACGCGCCTTCGGATTCCCGTCGTTTCGCAGGCGCCTTCCATCAGTTCGATATATGGCGCGCCGCTTCTCCATATGAAGAATCAGCCGTTCATTCTCATCTCGCAATCCGGAAAAAGCCCTGATTTGTTGTTATCGGCCGATGCGGCGCGAAAAGCCGGTGCGCTGGTTATCGCTTTTGTAAATGACACAAGTTCACCGCTCGCAGACCTAGCCGAAATAGTTGTGCCGTTGCATGCAGGACCAGAGAAGAGTGTTGCAGCGACCAAAAGCTACATTTCGACACTGTGCGCATTCGCGCATCTTGTGAGCGATTGGAGCGGCGACAATGAGGCGCAGGAAGCCGTGGAAAGGCTCCCTGAAACGCTGAGAACAGCTTGGGGCAAAGATTGGTCCGCAGGAGCAGATCTTCTACACGATGCCCAGAGTATGTTCGTACTTGGCCGCGGGCTGACCCTTGGCATCGCGCAGGAGGCAGCGCTTAAATTCAAAGAAACGAGCGGCATTCATGCTGAGGCTTTCAGTATGGCCGAGGTCGTGCACGGACCGATGGCACTGGTAAAATCGGGATTTCCGCTGTTGATATTTCCTCCGCTGGACAAGGGAGCCGTTGGTCTCGACGCAATCGTCCATCAGTTTCTCGGCCGCGATGCCAAGATTGCCGTAGCCGGTCAGCAATTTGAGAAGGCTGTATCGCTTGGCCTTCCAGAGCGATTGAATAGTGTCACCGCCCCAATTGCAATGGTGCAGAGTTTCTATGCCATGGTGAATGCAATATCGGTAAAGCGCGGCTATGATCCCGATCACCCGCCCATGCTGCAAAAGGTAACCGAAACGATATGACCATGACGGCTTTGGTGGGCGCTCGCATATTTGCGGGCAATATTTGGCATGAAGAGCATGCGCTTGTCGTCAGCAATGGCAACATCAAGGCTTTGCTGTCGGCAAATGCCGTGCCGGACAATGTGTCAGTGCAAAGACTTGACGGTGGCATGCTTTTGCCCGGTTTTATCGATACGCAAGTGAACGGCGGCGGTGGTGTCCTGTTCAACGACCAGCCGACCGTTGAAGGCATAACCGCCATCGTCGAGGCGCATCGAAAGTTCGGCACGACTGCGATGCTGCCAACATTGATCAGTGACGATCTTGACGTTATCGCCAAGGCCGTCGCTGCCGTCGATGATGCTATCGAGGCCGGTGTTCCGGGGATTGTAGGCATACATATCGAAGGCCCGTTTCTCAACGCAGGCAAGCACGGAATCCATGATTCCCGGAAATTCCGGGTACTAGATGACGAAGCGATCTCACTTTTATCGTCCCTGAAATATGGAAGGACGCTGGTCACGCTTGCGCCAGAGCTTGCGCCCCCAGGGGCCATCGCCGCGCTGGTGAAAGGCGGCGTCATAGTCGCTGCAGGGCATACGCTGGCAACTTATGATGACATGAAGCGGGCGATTGACGAAGGCCTGTCTGGCGTCACCCATTTGTTCAACGCGATGACACAGATGGAAAGCCGGGCGCCCGGCGTCGTGGGAGCCAGTCTCGACAGCGATCTCGTCTGCGGGATCATCGTTGACGGGCATCATGTCCACCCCGCATCGCTGCGCGCAGCATATCGTGCCAAGGGCAGCAACGGACTGATGCTCGTCACAGATGCGATGCCCACCGTCGGCTCTTGCATCAAGGAATTCACAGTGAGTGAAACCCATGTAACGGCCAGCGAAGGGATGTTGCGCTCCGGCGATGGCAAACTCGCTGGCTCCGATCTCGATATGGCCAGCGCGGTAAGAAATTGCGTACAACTGATGCAGACTGATCTCGGTTCGGCTTCTCGAATGGCAAGTGCCACGCCTGCAGAATTCTTGCGGCTTGGTAACGCGCACGGTCAGATAGCCGCCGGATTTAGGGCAGATCTCGTTCATCTCGATGACAGGCTCAACGTCAGGAATGTCTGGATAGCGGGCAAAAACG
>JAEMTM010000198.1 GCA_016462305.1 Sphingomonadaceae bacterium
AGGCGCAATAGGGTTGGAGGCCCGAGCCGGAATCGAACCGGCGTGCAAGGATTTGCAGTCCTCTGCGTCACCACTCCGCCATCGGGCCCCGGAACAATAACTTGCCTGCACAGCAATGCCATTATGTGGTGAAGGCGGGCGTTTAGCGGCTTGACCAATTCAATGCAACTGGCAATCGGACGCCTTGTGCCCCGTGCGCCACAAGCACCGGAAAAAGTTGTTATTTGCATCCCGAAATAGGCTGTTTGTCCGAATCCCGCTTGGCGTAAGGGACAAGGCTGGTTAGAACCAGATTCAAAGGCTGTGTTGTGTTTGCAATACAGTTATGCCACATGGCCAGTAGGTTAATGGAAATGTTCCGATGGAATCAGTGAATTTTGAAGAGATGCGGCGGTCGATGGTGGATAGCCAGCTTCGCACAAGTGGCGTCACCGAAGCATGGGTGCTGGCCGCGATGGGCAGCATCCCGCGTGAGGATTTTGTGCCGCGCACGCACCGATCCACGGCGTATATGGACCGGTCGATTGCGCTGGACGATGGTTCTGTCCTCAACCCCGCCGTGTCTGCTGCGTTGCTGTTGCAGGCGGCGGATGTGCGCGCCGACGATCATGTTTTGTTGGTTGGCAAGCCTGATGGTTATGTCGCCGCGATTTTGCGCACGCGGGTCAAAGCTCTTATTTCTGTAACAGCAGACAATATCTCGGCGGCCCAATCGGCGGCGCCATATTCGGTGATCATCATTGACGGCGCGGCAGAAGAGTTACCCACCGCATTGGTGCATATCGCCGCCGACGGCGCGCGATTGGTGACGGGTATCATCGAAGGCGCGGTAACGCGGCTGGCCAAGGGCTTTGTCCATAAGGGGAAAATTGCGTTGAAAGCGTTTGAGGATAGCGAGATTGCCCCATTGCCGGCCTTTGCCCGCAAAGCGGAGTTCGTGTTTTGAGTGCGCGCCGTCTGCTCATGGCCGCTTTGCTGGCGTCTGCCGGATTGGTCGCGCCTGCCAGCGCGGACACTTTGCGTGACGCCTTGGTGTCCGCTTATGAAACCAACCCCAACCTAACCGCAGCACGTCAGGGACAGCGCGCAACCAACGAAGCTGTTCCTTTGGCTAAGGCCAATGGCCGTCCTGACATCACATTACAGCCAAGCTATGTTGAAAATGTCCTTCAGGAAAATGGCGGATCAGTGGCTCAGGCCCGCAGCATCAGCATCAACGGCACGATTTCAGCGCCCTTATATGCAGGCGGCGGCATTAAAAATGCGGTGCGCGCGGCGGAAAACCGGGTTGCGGCCGGCTTTGCCAATCTGCGTGGCACCGAAAGCGCCATATTTTCGGCGGTGGTCGGCGCATATATGGATGTCATTCGCGATGAATCGATTGTCGATTTGAACCGTGCGCAGGTTGGCGTTCTGTCGGTGAATCTGGATGCCACGCGTGACCGTTTTGAAATCGGTGACCTCACCCGCACCGATGTTGCCCAGTCCGAAGCGCGGCTTGCGCTGGCGACCAGCAATATGGAAACTGCGCGTGCCAATCTGATCCGTTCGAAAGAGATTTATATCCAGTTGGTCGGGCGCGAACCCGGGCAGTTGCAGGCGCCGCCGCCCTTGCCCAATTTGCCATTAACGCCAGACAGCGCCGTGACCGTGGCATTGGACAGCAACCCGGATTTGATCGCGGCACGCGAAAGCCGTGAGGCCGCCCGTTTTGACCGCCGTGCTGCAAATGCATCGCGTCTGCCCACGATAAGCGTCTTTACGTCCCAATCTTACTCCAACGCCTTGAATTCGATCTCATCGAATATTCCGGGATTCGTGGCGGACAACAGCTCGTTAAATGCACAAGCGGGCGTCCGTGCGACCTTGCCCTTGTATCAAGGTGGGCAGCCCGCCGCGCAAATTCGTCAGGCGCAAGCGCGGCTTGGCCAAGCGCAGGAACTCGAAATCGCGGCTGAGCGTGAAGTGATTGCCCAGACCCGCGCGTCTTACGCGAGCTGGCGGGCGGCGCTGGATGTCATCGCCGCCTCCGAACGTGCCGTGTCGGCAAATGAATTATCGCTCGAAGGGACACGCGCCGAAAATGGCGTTGGTAACCGCACCATATTGGACATATTGAACGCGGAGCAAGAATTGCTGAACAGCAAGGTTCAACTCGTCACCGCACGCCGCAACGCTTATGTCGCCGGCTTCACTTTGTTGGCCGCAATGGGCAAGGCCGAAGCGCGTGACTTGGGCCTTGAAGGCGGCGCATTATACGATCCCGTCGCGGACTATCAAAAGGTTGACGGCGCATGGAACGACTGGTCATCACAGCCGGATCCAGTGGCCAAATCAACCCGGACCGTTGACACAGCGGCGCAAAAGGCAGAGATAGAGCCGATTGTTACCGACGGCAAAGTCCGGTAATTTACGCAAGGGCTGAAAATATGGCTGATGGTCGGAACGAACCTTCGATGGATGAAATCTTATCCTCGATCAAGCGCATCATCGCTGAAGATGACAGCAATCGCCCCGCCACCAAGCGCGCGGCGAAGTCTGCCGTGCCGGATGACGCGCAAGACGAAGTCCTTGAGCTCACCGACGCCGATGAAAATGCAGGCGTTGGCGAAGTGTTGCTGGATAACAATAAAGCGCAGAGCCTGCGCCACAGCTTTTCTGCGCTACAGACCTTGTCCGAGCCGGGCGCAGCACCGCAGATTGTTAGGTCAGGCGAAACGTCGCTTGAAGGGCTGACGCGCGATCTGCTTCGGCCCATGCTGAAAGATTGGCTCGACGCCCATTTACCACCCATCGTCGAAGCGATGGTCGAACGCGAAATCATGCGCATCACCAAAAAAGGGTGACGAACGCCATGCGCGTTTGGTGCCG
>JAEMTM010000199.1 GCA_016462305.1 Sphingomonadaceae bacterium
TATCCTGAACCAAGTTCAGGATGACGAGTCATAGAAGTTTATCCTGAACCAAGTTGTGCTCTGCACGCCCTTGGTTCCAACACGCACCCTTTACCCATCAATTGCTTTCTTCTCGTCCGGGTCGCTGCCGTCGATTTCTTGTACCCGCGCCTTTACCAATATGCGGACATCGTTCGAAAACAGAAATTCGGTCTCAATCACGCCCAAGCGGCGGGGGATGACGTTGACGCCCCACATCATTACATGCTTGCCGCCTTTTTTGAAGGCGACTTTCTCCCCAGACGGGATGCGCACGCGGTCCATAGGGGCCATGGTAACGGCACCCGTTTTTGCATCCACCGTGACATCGTGCATTTCAACGCGAACGGCTGATGGTGAACTTACGCGCAGCAAATACACATCCTCCGGCCCGCCATAGACGTTGAAATGCATGGCCGACGGGTTGTTATCGACGGGCGACAGGGTCAGCGTTGCTTCCTTTACCTTCAACTGCGGCGTCGGGCCGCATGCGCCCAGCAACAGGGCAGCCGCAGCGGCGCTGAATATGCATATATGTCGGTTCATAACGTCCTCCTTTTGCGGTTAGCTGTGCGCACCGCAGCGGCCCAACTAGACAGAGTTTTCACTTAACTTTTTCCCTATCTAGGAACGCCGAAGCCTTGTGCCAAGAGAATTGGCACCTATATCGCGGCTTCAACGTCACGTTACGCGAAACCCCAGTGCCTGATAGGGCTGGTGCGAAATGTGACAGGGTAAAGATCAATTTTTAATATTTCGGGATAAGTTTTTATGGCTAAAGTTATTGGTATCGACTTGGGCACCACAAACAGCTGCGTTGCGGTAATGGACGGCGGCAAGCCCAAGGTCATCGAAAATGCAGAAGGCGCGCGGACAACGCCATCGATCGTGGCCTTTGCGAAGGACGGCGAACGCCTTATCGGCCAGCCAGCCAAGCGTCAGGCCGTCACCAATCCGGAAAGCACGATTTACGCAGTCAAGCGCCTTATCGGCCGTCGCTTTGATGACCCTATGACCAAGAAGGATATGGGCCTTGTTCCTTACAGCATCGTCAAGGGCAAGACCGGCGATGCATGGGTCAAGGCAGGCGGCGAAGAATATTCGCCATCGCAAATTTCGGCATTCATCCTGCAAAAGATGAAAGAAACAGCGGAAGCCTATTTGGGCGAAACCGTCACGCAAGCGGTCATCACCGTGCCAGCCTATTTCAACGACGCCCAGCGTCAGGCCACAAAGGATGCTGGCCAGATTGCGGGTCTTGAAGTGCTGCGTATCATTAACGAGCCAACCGCTGCTGCGCTGGCTTATGGCATGGACAAGGACGAGAATAAAACCATCGCGGTTTATGACCTTGGCGGCGGCACGTTCGACATTTCGATCCTCGAAGTCGGCGACGGCGTGTTCGAGGTGAAATCGACCAATGGCGACACCTTCTTGGGCGGTGAAGATTTCGACAGCGTGCTCGTCGCGCATTTGGCCGCCGATTTCAACAAGGCCGAAGGCATTGACCTGACCAAGGACAAATTGGCGCTGCAACGTTTGAAGGAAGCGGCTGAAAAGGCGAAGATCGAATTATCTTCGACACAGACGACTGAAGTCAACCTGCCGTTCATTACCGCTGACCAAAATGGTCCAAAGCATCTTGTGAAAACTATCACCCGTGCCGATCTTGAAAAATTGGTCGATGACCTGATCAAGCGCACGCTTGAGCCTTGCAAAAAGGCATTGGCTGATGCGGGTATCAAGGCCGATGGCATTGATGAAGTCGTGATGGTCGGCGGCATGACCCGTATGCCAAAGGTGCGCGACGTGGTGAAGAATTTCTTCGGCAAGGAGCCGCACACGGGCGTGAACCCTGATGAAGTTGTTGCCATGGGCGCAGCGATTCAGGCGGGCGTTTTGCAGGGCGACGTCAAGGATGTGTTGTTGCTCGACGTGACGCCACTCTCGCTGGGTATTGAAACGCTCGGCGGCGTATTTACGCGCATGATTGACCGTAACACGACCATCCCGACGAAGAAGAGCCAAGTATATTCGACGGCTGAAGACAATCAAAATGCCGTGACCATCCGCGTCTTCCAGGGCGAGCGTGAAATGGCGGCGGATAATAAGCTGCTTGGAAATTTCGACCTGGTTGGCATTCCACCCGCACCCCGCGGCGTTCCGCAGGTTGAAGTGACCTTCGACATTGACGCCAACGGCCTTGTCAGCGTGACGGCCAAGGACAAGGGCACAGGCAAGGAACAGCAGATCAAAATTCAGGCATCGGGCGGTCTGTCCGATGCGGATATTGAACAGATGGTCCGCGATGCCGAAGCCTTTGCCGAAGAAGACAAGAAGCGTCGTGAAGCGGCAGAAGCCAAGAACAATGCAGAAAGCCTTGTCCACTCCACTGAAAAGCAGTTGGAAGAGCATGGCGACAAGATTGACGCCGCGTTGAAGGCCGAAATCGAAGCGGCGGTGGCGGAAACCAAGACAGCCATCGAAGGCGGCGATGCAGAAGCCATGAAAGAAAAGGCAACGGCCTTGGCCCAAATCGCGATGAAGCTCGGCGAAGCGATCTACAAGGAAGAGCAAGCCGCCGGCGCATCGGCAGATGCCGCATCGGAAGAAGCGCCAGCCGACGATAATGTTGTTGATGCCGAATTCTCCGAAGTCGAAGACGACAAGAAAGACTGATGTTGAATATTTCCGACCGTCGCTATCGAAACGCAGCGATGGTCGGGAAGACCGGGGGGTTAGTCTATGCTGCCAAGCAACATAGTCGTCATGGCGACACATAATAAATTCGTCATCCTGAACTTGTTTCAGGAT
>JAEMTM010000200.1 GCA_016462305.1 Sphingomonadaceae bacterium
CGCCATCATCGCCGCCACAACGGGCGTGCCTCGGATGCCCACGCAAGGGTCGTGGCGGCCCTTGGTGACGATGTCGGTGGCGGCCCCGTCGCGTGTAACGGTTTCGACGGGCGTAAGAATGGACGACGTTGGCTTGAACGCGACGCGCACCAGAACGGGCTGCCCCGTTGAAATGCCGCCTGCGATTCCGCCTGCATTATTCGCCAGAAATTCGGGCTGGTTTGACCCTGCGCTGGCTGGCCGCATCCGGTCGGCATTTTCCTCACCACGCAAACGCGCTGCGCCAAAGCCTGCGCCAATCTCCACGCCTTTTACCGCGTTGATGCTCATCATTGCCGACGCAAGCTCGCTGTCGAGCTTGGCATAAAGCGGCGCGCCCCAGCCGGGGGGGACGCCGGTGGCCACGCATTCGATGACCGCGCCGAGCGAGGAACCAGCCTTGCGCGCTGCATCGACCAATTTTTCCCAGCGCCCCGCCGCCGCTTCATCGGGGCAAAAGAACGGATTTTTATCAATCTGTGACGCTTCGAAATTATCGCGATTAATTGCATCGCCACCGATTTCGGCGACATAAGCCATGATTTCAACATCCGGTATCACGGCGCGTGCCACTGCACCCGCCGCAACCCGCGCGGCAGTTTCACGCGCACTGGACCGGCCACCGCCGCGATAGTCGCGAAAGCCGTATTTGGCGTCATAGCTGTAATCGGCATGGCCGGGGCGATAGGCCGTGGCGACGTCGGAATAATCCTTCGACCGTTGATCCACATTTTCGATCATTAATGAAATGGGCGTTCCTGTCGTCCGGCCTTCAAATATGCCGGACAATATCCGCACCGCATCGGGTTCCTGCCGCTGCGTCGTGAAGCGCGACGTGCCGGGACGCCTTTGGTCCAAAAATGGCTGAATATCCGCCTCAGACAATGCAAGGCCCGGGGGACAGCCATCGACCAAAGCGCCAAGCGCCGGACCATGCGATTCGCCCCAAGTCGAAAAACGGAAGACGCGGCCGAAAGTATTAAAGCTCATTTGCTGTTTCCGTTTTCTGCACATTTCCGGAACGATAGCGCACCTGCTCCTTGCCCAACCAAGTCCGGATTACACGGAAAATGATGAGTGCGATTGCGACACCCATCACGCGGGCCGCGTTGGGATAACCGTATATCATGCCAATACGTCCTGCCCATACAAACGCGCCGATGATGCCTAAAAAACCTGCCATCGAGACAAAGGCGTCCAACAAAGGCGGCAAACCCTCCCAATAGCGACGTGCGTGCAAATAGCCGTGGACGCCAACCAGCACCGCACAGCCTGCCAGTAGTAAAACCAGCGCGTCGCTATGCCCCTCAAACATCAGGCGACTGCAATATCAGGAGCATCCTCCTGTTTCATGCCGACGGTGTGGTAGCCCGCGTCAACATGGTGGATTTCGCCCGTCACCCCGGCGGCAAGGTCGGACAGGAAATACAGCGCCGAAGCGCCGACATCATCAATCGTGACATTACGGCGCAGCGGCGTGTTCAATTCATTCCATTTCAATATATAGCGGAAATCGCCAATGCCCGACGCCGCCAGCGTTTTGATGGGGCCAGCCGAAATGGCGTTGACGCGAATGCCCTGCGGCCCCACGTCATTGGCCAGATATTTGACCGACGTTTCCAGCGCAGCCTTTGCCACGCCCATGACGTTATAATGCGGCATAACCTTTTCCGCGCCATAATAGCTCAATGTCAAAAGCGATCCGCCGCCTTCGCCGGTTTCGGGATCGAGCGGTTGCATCATCGCGGTCGCACGCTTTGCAATCGCGGTGAAGCTATAGACGCTGATGTTCATGGTCATCAGAAAGTCGTCCAACCCGACCTCATAATATTTGCCGCGCAACGCCTCTTTATTGGTGAAGCCAATCGCGTGCACCACAAAGTCAATCACGGGCCATCTGTCCGCCAGCGTTTCAAATGCGCGGTCGAGATTGGCCATGTCCGCAACGTCGCAGTCGATCAGGAAATCACAATCCAGTTGCGCCGCCAATGGCCGGACGCGCTTTTCCATGACTTCCCCCTGATAGCTGAAGGCCAGTTCGGCACCTTGCGCATGCAAGCGCTTTGCGATACCCCATGCAAGCGACTTGTCATTGGCAAGCCCCATAATCAGCCCGCGTTTGCCTGCCATCAATCCGGTCATAATATCCTCATTCGTCTGCGATATTTGCTTTGGCTTGCCTTAGTCCATTTTCATGTGCGTTGGCCAGCGCCGCGTTCAACTGCGCCCCTGTTACCAAGCCAAGGCCGATCAGGTAAAAGAAAATGAGCGCAACCATCACCCCGGCCAGACTGCCATACGCAAGATCATAATTGCTAACGTGCGACAGGAACATGGGCAGTAACGCGGTTAACCCAAGCCACCAAATGCTTACAAAGGCCGCGCCGGGCCATTTCGGGCAGTCGGGGGAACGATATTTGGACGGCGTTAGCCCCGCAAAAATGATGTAAATCGCCGCAAATAAAACGACAAAGGGAATGATTCGCCCCCACGCAAAATAGCTGGCCACCGTCTGCGCGGTGGGGATGTAGCGATAGACAAAATCCTCCGCCGCGGTGACCATCACCTGCGCGGAAAACGCGACCATCGCCAGAACGACCGAAGCGATGATCGCACCCAGCGAGCCCAACCGGTAATGCCAGAAAGCACGGCCGGGTGTTGCGCCATAAGCGCGATGCAACACGTCGCGAAAGGTTTCGATAAGACTTGCCGCTGTCCAAAGGCTGACCCCCGCGCTCATACCAACCTGCATTGATCACAACCCATGCGCCCATTTGCGGTGCCCGATGG
>JAEMTM010000201.1 GCA_016462305.1 Sphingomonadaceae bacterium
ATAGCCACGGCGGACGAGTTCGGCGAATAAGGCGGGATAGGTTGAGACATTTTCCAGGCCAATCGGCAGTTCGTCCACGCCGCCAAAGTCACCGCCAATGCCGATATGGTCAACCCCTGCCACCTTGCGGATATGGTCGATATGGTCGGCCACTTGCGCCAGCGTTGCCTTTGGCTGCGGGTTGGCGGCAATCCATGCGTCAACAGCGGCTTTTTCGCCGACCGGATTGCCGGAAAATTCGGTCTTGGCCCGCCCCGCAACGGCGGAGCGTTCATATTCCCACTGACGCCGCGCGGCAGAGGTGAAGCCCGGCACGAAGGTGACCATCACCACGCCGCCATTTTGCGGCAGACGCTTCAGGACCGAATCGGGCACGTTGCGCGGGTGCGGTGTGATGGCGCGGGCGTTGCTGTGCGTGAACAAAACAGGCGCAGTGCTCTTATCCAACACATCGTGCATCGTTGCCTCTGACACATGGCTGATGTCGGCAATCATCCCCAGATGGTTCATTTCCGCGAGCACTTCAAAGCCAAAGGGCGACAATCCGTCATGCTTTGGCGCGTCGGTTGCGCTGTCCGCCCAATCGGTGGTCAGGCTGTGCGTAAGGGTCATGTAACGCGCGCCAAGCGCATAAGTCTGCCGCAGGATTTCCAGGGAACTGCCAATCGAATGCCCACCCTCCATTCCAATAAGCGATGCGATTTTGCCCTTTTTCATCGCCGCCTCAACCTCTGCCGCCGTTCCGGCATAGGTAAATGTTTCGGGGTATCGCGCTATCATTTGCCGGACGACATCGATCTGCTGAATATTACGTGCCACTGCCTCATGCTTGGGCAAAGCGGCATCAACGTAGACCGACCAATATTGTCCCCCCAAATATCCGGCGCGCGCAGTTTTTATGTCGGTGTGGGTTTTGGCGAGCACGTCCGCGGGTAATGCAGTCAGGTCGAATTTCGAAAAATCGCGGTCAAACAAGTCGGCAATCTGGTGCGGTGTGTCATTATGGCCGTCAATGATAGGCGATTTGGCCAGCACTTCGCGCGCGGTTTCCTCGGGCGTTGCGGCGGCGGCAGGGACCGCCATTGCCGCCAGCAGCGCCAGGCCAGACACATGCAAGAATTTACGGACGTGAAAAGCTGCGACTTGATTTCGAACGATCATAATAGCCTCCAAATAACCAGATGAGACACTGCCCGAAGTTTCTATCTGAAGGAAAGTGTTTTGTGCCTATGGCATCAAAATCGTGTCGACCGCTTCGTCTGCCATTTTGGGATAATCAAGCGTAAAGTGCAGCCCCCGGCTCTCATGCCGTGCCAGCGCAGACCGGATAATCAAGGCGGCAACCTCGACCAAGTTGCGCAGTTCAATCAGGTCCGGCGTGACGCGGAAATGGCTGTAATAATCCTCAACCTCACTGCGCAGCAAATCAATGCGATGCTGCGCGCGCTCCAACCTTTTTGTCGTACGGACAATGCCCACAAAGTTCCACATGAACTGCCGGATTTCGCGCCAGCATTGTGCAATCACGACCTCTTCGTCGCTGTCGGTCACCCGGCTTTCGTCCCATTGCCGAATCGGCGGCGGGGGCGGCAGGCTATCCCAATGGGAATCGATATGACGGGCGCAAGCATCACCGAAGACGAAGCATTCAAGTAAGGAGTTGGATGCCAGACGGTTGGCACCATGCAGGCCGCTTTGCGTCACTTCGCCTGCGGCATACAGGCCCGGCGCGTCGGTTCGACCGTCCAGATCCACAATCACGCCGCCGCAGGTATAATGCTGCGCTGGCACCACCGGGATTGGCGCGCGCGTGATGTCAATGCCAAGGCCAAGCAGCTTTTCATAAATGTTCGGGAAATGCGCTTTGACAAATTCGGGTGGCTTGTGGCTGATGTCGAGATGGACATAATCCAGACCGTCGCGCTTGATTTCGGCGTCATTGGCGCGGGCAACAATGTCACGCGGCGCCAGCTCTGCGCGATCATCATAATCGGGCATGTAACGATGCCCCGTTTTCGGATTTTTCAGGATTCCGCCCTCGCCGCGCACCGCCTCTGTTATCAGGAAATTCTTGACCTCAAGATTGTAAAGGCAGGTCGGGTGGAATTGCATGAATTCCATATTCGACACGCGGCATCCGGCGCGCCACGCCATGGCAATGCCGTCACCAGTCGCACCGCGCGGAGCGGTGGAATATAGATATGTCCGGCCAGCGCCGCCGCTCGCGAGAATGGTCGCACGCGCCGTGAAGGTCTCCACCTGGCCGGTTTTGCGGTTGAGCGCATAAACGCCGTGGATGCGACCTGAGGTTGAAAAGCGTTTCTGATGCCGGCCCAAGATCAGGTCGACCGCAACCATGTCGGGAATAAGGACGATATTGGGATGCGCTCTGGCCGCCGCTTCCAACGCTTGCTGGACCGCCCAACCGGTGGCGTCGTCAACATGGACGATACGCCGGTGGCTATGTCCGCCTTCGCGGGTCAAGTGCCAGTCATTGCCCTCCAGATTGAACGGCACGCCCAGCTTTGCCAGTCGTTCAATCGCGAGCGGCGCATTCTCCACGACAAATTCAACCGTGGCGCGGTTATTCAGCCCCGCGCCCGCAACCATCGTATCCTCGATATGGCTCGCAAAATTGTCGCCAGGCTCCAGCACGGCGGCAATCCCACCCTGCGCCCATGCTGTTGCGCCATCGGAAATGGAACCCTTGGCCAGCACCGCAACCTTGCGCGTCGCCGCCAGTTGCAACGCCGCCGTCAACCCCGCAGCGCCCGACCCAATGATCAGTACATCCGCTTCCATCAA
>JAEMTM010000202.1 GCA_016462305.1 Sphingomonadaceae bacterium
CATGAACTCACACATATTGTCGCGCGCACTTGCCGCATTCGCCCTTTCCGTCAGCCTCATGTCCGCCGCATCGGCGCAAAATAGTGCGCCGCAGCCCGTTCCGATTGTCTCAACGATTCCCGAACCGCAGGACCGCCCGTTACCGGCACCGATGATATTGCAGGTGGACGCAACGGACATTGATCGCGCCATTTTCCAAGTGCGCCAGACAATTCCCGTTGAAGCGGGCAAGCCGCTCATCCTGCTTTATCCGCAATGGCTGCCCGGTAAGCACGGTCCACGCGGTGCCTTGGCCGAAATGACTGGCCTGATGATCCGCGCCGGCGGCAAGACGCTGCGTTGGGCGCGCGATCCGGTGCAAGTATATGCGTTTCATGTCGATGTGCCTGAAGGAACCACCTCGGTTGATGTTGAATTTCAATTCACATCGCCCGTCCGCGAAAGCGAAGGCCGCATCGTCGTCACGCCCAATATGATGAATGTCCAATGGGAACAGGTCGCACTTTATCCCGCAGGACATTTCACCCGCGCAATCCAAGTAAAGCCATCAATCACTCTGCCCGAGGGCTGGACTGGCGTCGCCGCGCTTGATGGCGCCAGCATAAAGGGTAACCGCATCGATTATGGCGTCACCAGCTTTGAAACCTTGGTAGACAGCCCGATGTTCGCTGGCCCGCATTATAAGAAATGGGATCTGGGGAACAACGTCACGCTGAACGTCTGGGCAGATGACGCGAAGTTTCTTGCGGCAAAACCCGAACAAATTGCGGCACACCGCGCCTTGGTTGATGAATCCTTATTGCTGTTCGGCACAAAACCATTTGACCGATATGAATTCCTGCTTGGCCTGACCGAGGAGCTGGGCGGTATTGGCCTTGAGCATCACCGCAGTTCCGAAAACACACGCGAAACCGATTATTTCATCGAATGGGATGACAATATGTCCGAACGCGGCCTTTTGCCGCACGAATTCACGCATAGTTGGAACGGCAAGTTCCGCCGTCCAGCAGCGATGTGGACAGCCGATTATGCCACGCCCATGCGCGATAACTTGCTCTGGGTATATGAAGGGCAGACGAGTTTTTGGGACTTGGTGCTGGGCGCACGCTCCGGGCTACAGTCGAAGGAAATGGTGCTTGCCGAATGGGCCAAATTTGCCGGATTTTATGCGGAACAGCCCGGCCGCACTTGGCGTTCGGTTGAAGACACCACGCATGACCCGATCTTTGGCGCACGCAAGCCAAAACCCTTTGCCAGCCAAGCGCGCGGCGAGGATTATTATAACGAAAGCTCGCTTATCTGGCTCGACGCCGACATGACTATTCGCATATTGTCCAAAGGGACCAAATCGCTCGATGACTTTGCCAAAGCCTTTTTCGGGGTGCGCGATGCCGATTGGGGTGTGCTGACCTATGATTTTGACGAGGTTGTCCGCACCTTAAACGCGGTGCAGCCTTATGATTGGGCGAAGTTTCTCGACACGAAATTGCGCCAACCCGGCCAACCAGCGCCGCTGGCGGGCATTGAAAAGGGCGGATATAAGCTCGTTTGGAAAGAAGAGCCCAATATATTCGACAAGGAATTGATGAAAGAAAGCAACACCGTCAACCTCACCCACTCGCTTGGGATAACCTTGAACAAGGATGCGGTCGTAACGTCTATATTGTGGAACAGCCCGGCGTTTAAGGCGAATATCGTTAATGGCGCAAAAATCATTGCGGTTAATGGCTATGCCTATGCAAAAGACGGTCTGACCAGCGCAATCAAGGCAGCGAAGGACGGAAAAACACCAGTCCGGCTCATCGTCGAGCGCAACAAACGTTTTGAACAAATAGACATCGCCTATTCGGGTGGTTTGCGCTATCCGCACCTTGAAGCCACAGGCCAAGGTCAGACGGCGATTGATCGTCTACTCAGCCCGCGACGGACCAAATAATAACAATGTGAAAGCATTCTCCCATGCGTATTGACCTCATCCCTGCGGGCGACAATGTACCCGAAAGCCTTAACGTCCTGATCGAAGTACCCATTGGCGGCGAGCCTGTGAAATATGAATTCGACAAGGCATCCGGCGCGTTATTCGTCGATCGCTTCTTGCACACGCCCATGCGCTATCCAGCCAATTATGGCTTTGTGCCGCACACCTTGGGCGAAGATGGCGACCCCTTGGACGCTTTGGTCGTGGCCCGCTCCCCCATCATCGCGGGCGCGGTTGTCAAATGCCGTCCGATTGGCGTGCTCATGATGGAGGACGACAAGGGCGGCGACGAAAAATTGCTATGCGTTCCAGTCAACGAAACCTTCCCTTATTATTCCGGCGTCGTAACTTACAAAGACATGCCACCTATCGTCCTGCAACAGATTGAGCATTTTTTCACCCATTACAAAGACCTGGAGCCGGGAAAATGGGCCAAGCTGAATGGTTGGGGTGATGAAACGGACGCAAAACGCATCATTATCGAATGCGTTGAACGTGCGAAGGAACAAGGTGTATGAAACGGATTGCGCTGATCGGGCTAACTTCACTGGCGCTTTCGGCTTGTGCCTCCCCCGAAACCCGCGTCCGCACGGCATTGATGGATGCCGGGCTTTCGCAACCGATTGCCGCGTGCATGGCCGACCGGATGGTTGACCGCCTTTCGCTGATCCAACTGAACAGGCTGAACGGCCTGAAAAAACTGCGCGGGCAAGATATGCGCAAGGTGACTGTCGAGGAATTTCTGCGGCGCACCCGTGCGTTGCAAGACCCTGAAATATTGGGTGTTGCAACGTCCTCCGGATTAATCTGCGCGGTAAAGGCTTAG
>JAEMTM010000062.1 GCA_016462305.1 Sphingomonadaceae bacterium
GGCATGTTGGAGGTGGAGGAACCCGATTATATCGAATCGCCACGTGCACCCGCGCACACTGTAACGGGTGGCAAGGCTGGGCTCGACCTAGCCGAAGATATGGTCACTGACGCGCGAAAGACAAAACTTTAAGCGGGGCGCTTTTGCCCAAGCAAGGTGCCCTTGGCCCCTTGGCTGTCGAGCGTGAATTCCATGTTGCGATGTTCTTTGCGCCAGCGCCGCGCCACGACGCGCTCGCCGGGACGTGCGGCGTCATCCAGCAGCACCCTGCCGCCGGGACGAATAAGCGGAAACAGGCTTGCCGCCGCACCGCGCACATGCGGATGGATTGCCCAAGGCGGGCCATCGACGATGAGCAAGTCGATCTCTGTGGGAACATCGGACAATTGATACCAATGCCCCGGCCAGCCAACCGGCGGCTTACCCAGCGGGGCGTGCCGGATTTCAACGTCCATGCCGTTGTCGCTTATCCAGTCTTGAGTCGTTTGCGCGAACGCCGCATGCTGGTCAAAGCTGACAATTTTTCCGCCACCAAAAAGCTGCAAAGCGCGCGCTGCAACAAAGGTGGACGCGCCGCAGCCAAGTTCGACAATCTGCGCCGGTCGCATGTCTTCGATTGCCGAAACGATATGCCACAAAAAATTTGTGTCGGCTTTCCAGCTTCCCAAATTGGGCAGCGCATCGAGAGGCAAGTCCAGATAGGCGAGCAATTCCGCCTTATCTTTCTTGCGCCCACCATGCAGGCTGCGCAGCAACCATGGCCATTGAATGGCGCCATAGGCCATGACCATGCAACGATCCCCCAATGACAGGCTAAGGTCCAAATCATTGAGAGGCATGTAAGCCGTCGTTTCGCGTGTAGTCATATCGTCCCAAGAGCCGTGAAGCGGACAACAGTCAATCAAAGAGTTATCGGCCCGACTGATTTTACGCAGTCATGGCACAGCCCGCCATTGACAAGGCGTACGCAACGAACGTTTCAAGGCTTTGACAATATCGAAATTTATCCCATAATCCGTCAGAGGAAGAGGAGACCTTCATGGACAATGGCCGGACCGCGCCTGCGGCAAAACCGACGATCACAAATCCGAAAATGATGCTGTGGATATTGATGATCGTATATGTATTCAATTTCCTCGACCGGCAGATTGTCAACATTTTGGCCGAACCGATCAGCCGGGATCTCAACCTTTCCGATACCCAAATTGGTTTATTGACTGGCCTTGCCTTTGCGCTTTTCTACACATTGTTGGGCATCCCCATCGCCCGTTATGCGGACAATAGCAGCACCAACCGCGTTGGTCTGATCTCCATATCCTTGGCGGTCTGGTCCGCGATGACCGCCTTATGCGGGTTGGCGCAGAATTTCGCCCAACTCGCGCTCGCCCGCGTCGGCGTTGGCGTAGGTGAGGCAGGGTGCACCCCTGCCGCCCACTCGCTCATTACCGACAGCGTCCCGCCGGAAAAAAGATCATCAGCCATCGCCTTTTACGGCCTTGGCATTCCGATTGGCAGTTTATTGGGCCTCGTCATTGGCGGCGCATTGAACGATGCCTATGGCTGGCGCGTGGCATTTATGGCGGTCGCCATTCCCGGTTTGATATTGGCCGCGTTGCTGCCCTTCATATTGCGCGAACCACGCAAGGCCGAGGCGGCTGCCCGCGCATTATCGGGCGAAAAGGCCCGCGCGGTTCTGTCCACCAAAGAAGCGCTCAAAGAAGTATTCAGTTCGCGGGCCTTTTTGCTGTTGGCCATTGCGGCATCATTCACGGCGTTTCTGTCTTACGGCAAAAGCGTTTGGCAGGTCATATTATTCATCCGCTCGCATGGCCTTAGCCCCGGCGAAACCGGCCTTTTGCTTGGCCTTGGCTTGGGCGTGGCGGGCATGATCGGCACCTGGCTCGGCGGCATGATGGCCGACAAATTTGGCAAGGTCGATAAACGTCATTATCTGACCACACCCGCCATCGGTATGGTCATTGCCACGCCCATATTGTTCTTAGGCTATTTCGCAACCGACTGGCGCGTGGCGATATTGTTGTTATTTGTGCCAACGGCATTGAACACGGCCTATTACGGGCCGACCTATGCCACTGTGCAAGGATTGGTAAAGCCGGAGGCCCGCGCTGTCGCCGCCGCCTTCATGCTGTTCGCGCAAAACCTGATCGGCCTTGGCCTTGGTCCGTTGTTGTTCGGCATGATGTCAGACGCGTTCAAGCCGCTGGCCGGCGATGAAAGCGTCCGATGGGTGCTATATGGCGCAGCATGGCTTGGCCTTATCCCCGCCTTTTTCTTTTGGCGGGCAAGTTTGCGGTTAAATGCTGAGCTTAAAAGCGGTTAATCGGCAAATGGATCGCGCACCAAGATCGTATCTTCGCGCTGCGGCGAGGTGGATACCAAGGCAACGGGCGTTTCGATCAATTCCTGCACACGTGTGATATATTTAATCGCTTGGGCCGGAAGGTCGGCCCAACTGCGCGCGCCTGCGGTCGTTTCCTGCCAACCGGGCATTTCTTCGTAAATGGGCTCCACGGCGGCTTGTTCTGCGGCATGTGCGGGCAGATAATCATAGACCTTACCGTTCAGGCGATAGCCGGTGCAGATCTTGATCCTATCAAACCCGTCGAGCACATCCAGTTTAGTCAGCGCAATGCCGGTCACACCAGATACGGCGCAGCTTTGACGCACGATCACGGCGTCAAACCAACCACAGCGGCGCTTGCGGCCCGTGACGGTGCCAAATTCATGGCCGCGTTCACCCAGCCTTTGGCCGGTTTCATCCTCAAGCTCGGTCGGGAATGGCCCTGACCCGACCCGCGTGGTGTAGGCCTTGACGATACCCAACACAAAGCCCGCCGCACTTGGCCCAAGGCCGGAGCCGGCCGCCGCTGTGCCCGACACGGTGTTGGACGACGTGACGAACGGATAGGTGCCATGGTCAACGTCAAGCAAGACGCCTTGCGCGCCTTCGAACAATATCCGTGCGCCGGCCTTGCGCACCTTATTCAATCGCCTCCACACCGGCTCGGCATATTCCAGAACAAAGGGTGCGATGTCTTTCAAGTCAGCGATCAAGCGCGCGCGATCCACTGGCGGCTCGCCAAATCCGGCGCGTAAGGCATCATGATGCGCGCAAAGCCGGTCAAGCTGGGCATCCAAGGCATCGAGATGCGCCAGATCACACACGCGGATTGCGCGGCGGCCCACCTTGTCTTCATAAGCAGGGCCAATGCCGCGGCCTGTGGTCCCGATCTTGCCCGAACCCGCCGCCGTTTCCCGCAAACCATCCAAGTCGCGGTGAATTGGCAGAATCAAGGCACAATTGTCCGCAAGCGCAAAATTCTCGGTCGTGATCAAAACGCCCTGCCCGCGCAGCTTCGTCATTTCATCGCGCAACGCCCAAGGGTCAAGAACCACGCCATTGCCGATAATCGACAAGGTGCCGGTGACGATCCCCGACGGCAGCAACGATAATTTATAGACATTGTCGCCCACGACCAAAGTGTGGCCGGCATTATGCCCGCCTTGAAAGCGGACAACAGCATCGGCGCGTTCCGCCAGCCAGTCTACAATCTTGCCTTTACCCTCGTCGCCCCATTGCGCGCCAATTACGGTTACATTCGCCATCAGATATTCCCTGTCAAAGCCAGATAGCTCTGGGGCCTTTTTCTGCGCAGGAGATTTTTCCTGCGAAGGGATTCGCCATGGGCTCCGTTATGATTATGCGAGGCTGGCGTCCACCCTAAAGCTGCGTGAGAGACGATTTCAGACGGGAATGGCTTGACCGTTTATCCAAATATGGGTGCAGCCCAGCACAGCGGCGCTGTCATTTTCATCCAAGGCGGCAACCGTCACCCAACCTTCTTGACGCATTTTTGCGCCGGTCGCGGCGTCGGTGCCCAGTGGCAGGAACAGACGCCGGATGACGCTTTCGTCAGCCAGATCAATCAACGGGTCGGGATAGAGCGAGAAGCCCGTTGCCGGTTCCGATGGTCCATCGGCACGATCAATATAATATGTGCCCCCGCGCCCAAGTGCAGCGCTGTACCCTTTGGCGAAGATCGTGAAGCCGAACCAGCTTTGATATTCAAAGCCATGCCGCTCGGTCGGATCAAGCGTCACATTGGCGCGGCCCGCAATATTGCTAGCAATGGCCTCCAAGGCACGGATTCGCGACGCGAGCGCCCCGCCAGCATCAATCGCCCGCAGCTTCTGAACCGCGTCTGCAAATGGGCCAGTCGCCGCGAGCAGCGGCAAATAGGCATCCGCCCCCAGCGCACTCAGCCCGCCTGCATCCTTCATATCCAGCTCGGAACGAACGGCATCAATCTTGTCCGCCGCCAAAGGCAGCGCCTTTTCCGCCAGCCGTTCCACAAGATCAGGCAAGGTGAAATCAATGGTGATGTCTTTGACGCCCGCCGCCTCAAGCGCATCAATGGCAACGCCAACAATTTCGCAAGCGGCGGCAACGCTGTCATTGCCGACCAATTCCGCACCCAATTGCGTCAGTTCCCGTTCGGGTCGCAATTGTTTAGCGCGCAAACGCAGCACCTGACCATGATAGGCCAAACGCAGCGGTCGCGGCGCGTCCTTCATCCGGGTCGTGGCGATGCGCCCCACCTGCACCGTTATATCACCGCGCAGCGCCAGCGTGTGGCCCGACACAGGGTCGGTAAAGCGCAAATGCTGATTACGGTTGGCATCACCGCTATGCTTGGCAAGCACCGATTCAAATTCCGCCATGGCCGGTGCCACGCGGGCATAGCCATAGCTTGCCAGCACGTCGATCATCGCCCGCGACACCCGCGCCGCAACCTCCGCTTGGGGCGGAAGGCGGTCGCGATACCCTTCGGGTAGCAAATCAGGTGGAATATTCATGCGCACTCTTTACCGCAAAAGTCCACGCGGGGAAGCCCCGCTTGCGCTATGGCCTAAAACTTCAGCGCCTTCACGGTTTTCACGCCGGGAAGCGTACCAAGTTGTTTAAGGACAGATTCAGGAATCGCCGCGTCCATCGAGAGCAGCAAAACTGCCTCACCGCCCGCGCTGCGACGGCCCAGATGGAATGTGCCGATGTTCAATCCAGCCTCACCCAAGGTCGTGCCAACACGGCCGATGAAACCAGGGGCATCTTCGTTGACGATGTAGAGCATGTTGCCTTCCAGCTCCGCCTCTAGGCTGATGCCGAAAATCTCGACAAGCCGTGCTTCGCTATTGGCGAACAATGTGCCTGCAACCGAACGTGGGCCTTGCGCCGTGTTGACGGTGACGCGCACCAATGTGTGATAAGCGCCAGTCTTGTCATGGCGGACTTCGCGAATGTCAAAGCCACGCTCTTTGGCTAAGAACGGCGCGTTGACCATGTTCACCGCGTCGGAAAAACGCCGCATGAAACCGGCGAGAACCGCCGCAGTAATCGGCTTGATATTCAGTTCCGCCGCAGCGCCCTCAACCTCAATCGCAATATTGTCGAGATTGTCATGCGCCAATTGGCCAACCAGCGAACCCAATTTTAGCGCAAGGGTCGTATATGGCTTCAACTTCGGCGCTTCTTCAGCAGACAGGCTTGGCATATTCAGCGCGTTGGTAACGCCGCCATTGACGAGATAATCCGCCATTTGTTCGGCGACCTGAAGCGCGACATTGACCTGTGCCTCATTGGTCGATGCACCCAAATGCGGGGTGCAGATGAAGTTTGGCGTGCCAAACAGGGGCGATTCCTTCGCTGGTTCGGTCGCAAAAACGTCCAAAGCTGCGCCGCCGACTTGGCCGCTGTCCAACGCCTCTTTCAACGCCTCTTCATCGATCAACCCGCCACGTGCACAGTTGATGATGCGAACACCCTTTTTGGCCTTCGCAAGATTTTCCCGCGACAATATATTGCGGGTTTGGTCGGTCAGCGGCGTGTGCAAGGTGATGAAGTCTGCCTTGGCGAGCAAGGTATCAAGGTCAGCCTTTTCAACGCCCATTTCAATCGCGCGATCGGCGGTGAGGAACGGGTCAAAGGCCACGACCTTCATCCGCAATCCCAGCGCGCGGCTCGCGACAATCGATCCGATATTGCCAGCCCCAATAAGGCCAAGCGTCTTGCCCGTAACCTCAACGCCCATGAAACCGTTTTTCGGCCATTGACCAGCCTGCGTTTGCGCGTTCGCCTCTGGCAATTGACGCGCGAGGGCGAACATCAATGCAATGGCGTGTTCGGCGGTGGTGATGGAATTGCCAAAAGGCGTGTTCATGACGACCACACCCTTGGCCGACGCATAGGGAATGTCGACATTATCGACGCCAATGCCAGCGCGGCCAATAACCTTTAGGTTTGTAGCCGCGTCCAATATGTGTTTCGTCACCTTCGTCGACGAACGGATGGCCAAGCCATCATAATCGCCAATGATCGCGGCAAGTTCGTCGGGCGTTTTGTCCGTGATGACATCAACGTCGCAGCCGCGTTCAGTTAAAATCTTGGCGGCGTTTGGATCCATTTTGTCGGAGATGAGTACGCGTGGTTTAGTCATTGCTTTATCTTTCGTCATTCTCGCGAAGGCGGGGAGCGAAGTGACCAAAGGTCAATCCAGCTCCCGAGTTCACGTTTTGATAGGTCAGGTATTTTATCCCCGCCCAGGCGGGGATGACGAACTTATATTGCCGAATTGTGGTACGCCCAATCGAGCCATGGCCCGAGCGCCTGAATATCGGCGGTATCAACGGTTGCACCGCACCAAATGCGCAAGCCCGGCGGGGCGTCGCGATATCCGGCGATGTCATAGGCCGCATTCTCTGCCTCAAGCAAAGACGCCATTTTCTTTATCATCGCTTCGTCCGCACCCTTGACGGTCAAGCAAACGGAGGTTTTCGAACGAATAGCGGGATCAGCGGCGAGAAAGCCAAGAAAGTCACTTGCCGCAACAATGTCATCCAGTGCCGCCGCATTGGCGTTGCTGCGTGCCATCAGGCCCTGCAATCCGCCAACGGTCTGCGCCCATTCCAGCGCAAAGATCACGTCCTCGACCGCGAGCATTGAGGGTGTGTTGATCGTCTCACCCTTGAAGATTCCTTCGGCAAGCGCGCCTTTCGACATCAAGCGGAATAGTTTAGGCAGCGGCCATGATGGCGTGTAGCTTTCCAACCGCTCAACAGCGCGTGGTCCGAGGATGATTACGCCGTGCGCGCCTTCGCCGCCCAATACCTTCTGCCAGCTAAATGTTGTTACATCGAGCTTGTCCCAAGGCATGTCATACGCAAACACCGCCGAGGTTGCGTCGTTGAAGGTTAGGCCTTCGCGGGTATCGCTGATCCAGTCGCCATTGGGGACGCGCGCGCCCGACGTCGTGCCATTCCATGTGAATACCACATCATGGCTAAAATCGACCGCGCCGAGGTCTGGAATTTCGCCATACGACGCGTTCATGACATTGGCGTTCAGCTTCAACTGCTTGTTCACGTCAGTGACCCAGCCTTCGCCAAAACTTTCCCACGCCATCATCGTGACGGGGCGCGCACCGAGCATGGTCCACATCGCCATTTCTATCGCGCCGGTGTCGGACCCCGGGACAATGCCAATGCGATGCGTATCGGGCACCTGCAACACTTCGCGCATCAGGTCGATGGCAAGTTGCAGGCGTGACTTGCCGATTTTCGCGCGATGCGAACGGCCAAGCGATTCGGTTTGAAGTTTTTCCGGGCTCCAGCCTGGCGGTTTCGCACAGGGGCCGGAGGAAAAGAACGGACGCGCCGGTTTAACGGCGGGTTTTAATATAGTCATGTAAGCGTCTCCTTGCAGAGAGCAGCGCGGCGTTGGGACCGCGTGGCCCGGACCTGCGTTTAGGCGCGGCCCCGCTTTTGTCAATGACTATTACAAAAAGCTATCAATAACCCTTCTTGCGAAACAATATTTCGCCACGGCGGCTGACATATAATTTTTCGAGCGTGACGGGGTGAAAATAGGCCTCGACACGGTCGCCTTCGGGGGTGGTGCCATAAACTTCATAGCAGCCGCCATCGACTTTCGACTTACGCACAGTCCAACCTTCTTTGGTCAATTTGTCCGTCAGCGCCTTTTGGCTTTTCCATCCGGAAACCGGCCCTGATTTACAGGTGATTGCGCCGGTTGCCGATGCGGGGACCGACGCAAAGGCGATAGTGGCGACAGCGGCCAGTGAAAGAGATGTCCATAAACGCATATTCATGCTCCTTGAAAAATGGTTCTGTTGGCGAAGAAATATCGTGCGGCAACGATAAGCACGAGTGGGATGAAGTGCACGAGCGCTGGTCCTAAATTATTGTGGATGAATATCCAATGGACAAGAACCAAGACAGCGGTGGGATAAACCAGCCGTTGAAGACGTTTCCAGCCAGCCTTTAGCGCACGCATGGACGCATCATTGCTGGTCAGGCCCAAGGGCACAAACAATAACATCGCGGCCCAACCGGTCCAGATACCCAGCGCCCAAAATTCGGCGAGAATATCGTCGAGATTTCCCATATCGATGATGTAGAAAATCAGATGCAAAATCGCATAGCCAAATGCCGCAACGCCCAATGCCCGGCGGCGCTGAATGAGCCAGCTCAGCCAAGGCCGAGGCCCAATCAGCGACAATAAGGGACTAAGCACCATCGCGGCAATCATGAAGCGTGCCGACCATTCGCCCGTTGGGTGCAGCATATCCATCGCGATCACATCGCCGAAAGCATAAGGGCGCATCATCAACAAGGCTGGCAAACACAATAATGCCCAGAATGTCGGCTTCTTATTAAGAATGATTCGCAACATGGACCCGCGATAATCGCCTGTCGCGGGCTATGCAACGCGCAAATTGCAACATCGGCCGTCATTTTTTGGCTGCGCAGACAAATTTATGCGTTAAGACGCCATCATGACATTGAGCCTGTTTCAAAGATTTCTGCTGGTCGCTGGCGTCTTTGCGCTGGCGTCGTGCGGTGGGCGGGAAAAGCCGCAATCGCCGCGATCCAGCGAAAACATGATGTCGGACAGTGCCCGCCAATGCCTGGCTG
Source organism: Sphingomonadaceae bacterium (assembly GCA_016462305.1). Taxonomy (GTDB): domain Bacteria; phylum Pseudomonadota; class Alphaproteobacteria; order Sphingomonadales; family Sphingomonadaceae; genus Sphingorhabdus_B. The sequence continues at coordinate 9,013 of JAEMTM010000062.1, forward strand.
GCCTGAAGTCCAAATCGGTGCGCTTTGCAGGGCTGCCTAGCAAAAGTTTCGACGGCGGATGCCGCATGATCGACACTATCAAGCTGATGGACTTTGGCACGCAGACAACAAATTTGGGGGCGATGACATGCCCGCTTGCGTCAAACTTTACCGATTGGGCACGCTATGCCGTGGCACCTGCGGCCAAGCAATATCTGGGCAGTCCGGTGATCAAGATTGAGACCATGGGCACATTCAACTGCCGCGTTGTTAATGGCGTTAATGGCGGTCGATCCGGCAGGCTATCTGAACATGCATTTGCGAACGCCGTTGATGTATCCGCCTTTGTCCTGCGCGATGGACGGCGTGTCTCCGTGCTGAACGGTTGGCGCGGATCACCCGAAGAACGGGCATTCCTGCGCCGCTTACACCAATCTGCCTGCAAGAGATTTGGCACCGTTCTTGGCCCGGACTACAACGCCGCGCACGCCAACCATTTCCATTTTGATATGGCCAAGTCGATGCGCAACGGCTCCTCTTATTGCCGATAAGGGCTGGCTAAAGCAACTTGTTCGCCCTACATGCAGGGTAATGACAGACACAAAAATTAATGATCGCCGCTTCTACAAAGCTCAACAAGAAGCGGATTTTGCCGAACAGCAACTCTCCACACCGCAAACGCAAAGCAAGTCATATCGACTGGCCTTTCAGGATACGGACTTCCTGCTGCGCGAAGACCTGCGCCCTGTGCGTTTCCAGTTGGAACTGCTCAAAACCGAAATGTTGCTTGATGAGGCGAATATCGGGTCGATGCTGGTCATCTACGGTTCGGCGCGTATTCCCGAACCCCCCGCCGCCGACGCATTGTTGGCCGCCGCGCAAGGGGAGCGCGCAACCATCATCGCCGAACGGATGAAGGAAAAATCCCGCTTTTACGAACAAGCGCGCCATTTGGCGCAATTGGCCGGAAAGGCCAATGTGACCGATGAAGAAGGCCGTCGCCATTTCGTGGTATGTTCAGGCGGTGGTCCATCCATCATGGAAGCCGCCAATCGCGGTGCGCATGATGTGGGCGCAGAATCGGTTGGCCTGAATATCGTTCTGCCGCATGAACAAGCGCCGAACCTGTTCGTAACGCCGCGTTTAAGTTTTCAATTCCATTATTTCGCTTTGCGCAAAATGCACTTCCTGCTGCGCGCACGCGCGGTTGCGGTGTTCCCCGGCGGCTTTGGCACTTTTGATGAGTTTTTTGAGCTGCTGACGCTGGTTCAAACCGGCAAGATCAAGAAGATGCCGATCCTGCTGTTCGGGCGTGAATTTTGGAACCGCGTTGTGAATTTTGATGAGCTTATGCTTGAGGGCGTTATCAGCCCGCCTGATCTGGATTTATTCCAGTTCGTAGAAACCGCAGAAGAGGCTTGGAATGCCATCTGCGATTTCTACGAAGTGTCACATTGATTTAACCGGATTACTTCG
>JAEMTM010000063.1 GCA_016462305.1 Sphingomonadaceae bacterium
GCGCTGGATCTGCATGCTTATGACCTTGCGCGTGTTGAGGCGCTCGCCGGACCGCAGGGCACCTTATATGGCGCAAGTTCGATGGCGGGCACGTTGAAGCTGGTGACAAACGCACCTGATCCTTCTGGCTTCTACGGCAGCGCTGGTGTTGAAATCAACTCTATTGCGCATGGCGATTTCGGATCGATTTACGAAGGCTTTGTCAACGTGCCGATGGCCGAAGGCGCAGCAGCGCGTTTGGTGGGCTGGTATCGCGACGATGGCGGCTATATCGACAATATTGCGGGTAGCCGGAGATATGCGTCGTCAGGCATCAGGCAGAGCAACGCCGCGTTGGTTGAGAAAAACTATAATGACGCCGAAACCTATGGCGCGCGTTTGGCGCTGGGCATCGACCTTGATGACAATTGGACCATTAAGCCAACAGTGATGGGGCAGGTTCAGAATACGCAAGGAAGCTATTCGCAGGAACGATCGGGGCAAACCACTGGCGAGCTGCAAACCGTTCAGTACAACCCCGAAGGCAGCCGCGATAAGTGGATTCAGGCGGCGATGACGATAGAAGGCAAGATCGGTAATTGGGATGTGACCGCGACGGGCGGCCATTTGCGCCGCAAGACCGAAACGCAGTCGGATTATTCGGATTATGCGTATTTCTATGACGCGCTGGCAGGTTATGGCAATTATTTCGTAGACAATGCCGGGGCTCTTGTGAACCCGAACCAGTATATTCAAGGCATTGACCGCTATAAGAAGAGCTTTGGTGAATTGCGGGTTGCAAGCCCTGCGGATGCGCCCTTGCGGTTCATTGGCGGTCTGTTTGCGCAACGCCAGTCGCACAATATCGAACAAAATTACATCATCGACAAAATTGCCGATTCCATCACTGTGACGGGTACGGACAGCAACATCTGGCTGACCAAGCAACAGCGGGTTGACCGCGATTATGCGGCCTTTGGTGAATTGACCTATGATTTGACCGAGAAGCTCTCGCTGACCGGCGGCTTGCGTTATTATAAGTTCGATAACTCGTTGCAGGGTTTCTTCGGCTATTCGGGTGGCTATTCCAGCCGCACGGGCGAAGCCGCCTGCCTCAACACCGATGGCACAACGCGGGGCGCCAATCCAAGGGGAACGCCTGTGCCAATCCTTGTCGCGGGCAGCCCTTGCACCAATGTGGACAAATCAACGTCGGATACGGGTTTCATCCATAAGTTGAACGCAACGTACAAAGTCACCGACGATGTTCTGGTCTATGCCACATGGTCGCGCGGGTTCCGTCCGGGCGGGATCAACCGTCGCGGCACCTTGCCGCCTTATGGTTCGGACAAGCTCGACAATTATGAATTGGGCTGGAAAACCACGTTCGGCGCGTTCCGCTGGAATGGCGCGGTGTTCCAGGAAGATTGGAACAATATCCAATTATCGTTCTTGGGTGCAAACGGCCTGACCGAAATCCGCAATGCGGGTGTGGCCCGTATTCGTGGTGTCGAAATGGACGCTGGCTTCCGTGCTGGCGGATTCAGCCTGAACGCTGGTTTCAGCTATAATGACGCGAAAAGCCAACGCGATTTTTGTAAGATCGCCAACGCAACTTTTGATTGCACCACGGCGGGCAATGCCTTGCTTGCGCCGTCGGGATCGCGTCTGCCTGTGACCGCGAAATTTAAGGGCAATGCGATTGCGCGTTATGAATTCCCCGTCGCCGACTGGGATGGTCATGTGCAATTTGCGGTCAACTATATAGGAGATCGCCGAAGCGATTTGCGGCCAGCGCAGAATGCTATCAAGGGCAATCTTGATGCCTATACAACGGCTGATGTCTCCATTGGCGTGAAAAGTGACGTGTGGAAGATTGAGGCATTTGCCACAAACTTGTTCGATACACGCGGCGTGGTGAACACCGGTGTGCAGTGTATTGAAACAACGTGCGGAACGGGTGTCACTCCAACCACGCCGACCGGCGGTGCGTTTTACGATGTCGTTATCAAGCCCCGCATAATCGGTGTGAAATTCTCGCGCGATTTTTAACAATTATTCGCTTTTCTTGGCGCAGAAAATTTGTATTGAGGAAAGTGTAATTGCGTCACGGGACGCGTGACATAAGGTTTGTCGCCAAAAAGCGACAGGGGGAGGAAGCCGGATCTGAAAAGGTCCGGCTTTTTTATGTCGCTGAGGGGCAAGGCCAACTAAATTTACCTGAGCGGATTGAGGCCATTTTTTTCAGGACACTTTTAATCCGCTTGCGGTGCCAATGTTAGCGTCGAGGTGGCGTTTTGACGCAAGCTCCGAAAATTTTTATCACGCAAAGCCGCGAAGACACGAAGAAGGAGAACATGCCATTTCTTCTTCTTTGCGCCTTTGCGGCTTTGCGTGATAAAATTATACGTCCTGAACCTCAGGCAAAAATGCGTTTGAACACATTGCGGTCGGCCAGCACTTCTGCCGCGCAATTATGGCCCGGAGCGCCGGTTACGCCGCCGCCGGGGTGGCTGCCCGCGCCGCACATATATAGGCCCTTTAACGGCCCGCGATACGCGCCATGGCCCAAAATCGGGCGTGCGGACCATAATTGGTCAAGGCTCATATTGCCGTGCATGATGTCGCCGCTGACCAGTCCGAATGTGCGCTCTAGCCCCTTTGGGCTGAGGATTTGGCGGCCCAAAACCGAGGCGCGGAAGCCGGGGGCATAGCCCTCAACGGTGCTGATGATGTCATCGGCGGCCTGGCCTTCTTCGGCGTCCCAGTCACGCGGCGAGCCGTCCGCATTGTTGGGCAGTTCAGGCGCAAATTGCTGGCAGAACAGGCTGGCGACATGCTGCCCCGCGGGCGCGAGGCTGTCGTCAACGGTGGAGGGGATGAGGATTTCAACGATGGGCTTTTGCGACCAGCCATCGCGCTTCGCATCCAAAAACGCGCGGTCCATATAATCCAATGTTGGCGCGATGATGATGCCCGATTGATGGTGCTCGCCCGTTTCGGGCAAGCAGGTAAATTTGGGCAGCTCGGACAAAGCGACATTCATGCGGAAGGTGCCGCTGCCCGCCTTAAAGCCCTTTACGCGGCGTTTGAATTCGGGTTTCAGGTCGGCATCGTCGAATAAGCGTTCGTAGAGCAGCTTTGGCCCGACGTTTGAAATCACGCGGTCCGCGATGATTTCCTCACCGCTTTCAAGGCGCACGCCCGCAACTTTTTCGCCATCCACCAACACGCGGGATACAGGGGCTTCGAGGCTGATTTCGACGCCCAGATCGCGGCATATCTTGGCCATGATCTGCGTAATCGTGCCCATGCCGCCGATGCTGTGGCCCCACGCGCCCTTATTGCCATTCACTTCGCCAAAGACATGGTGCAGCAAGACATAAGCGCTGCCCGGCGTATCGGGGCTGGCATAATTGCCGACGACAGCGTCAAAGCCAAACGCGGCCTTTACCGCTTCGCTTTCGAACCAGCTATCCAAGAAGCTGCGCGCCGATTTGGTGAACAGTTCCAACACATCGCGCTGCTGCGACAGGTTGAGCTTCATCAGCCCGCGTCCCTGCACGGCGGCGTCGATCAGGGTCTTTATGCCATCGCCGACATTGGGCGGGGAGCGCAATGCAAGGTCGCGCAAAACGTCCGCGACCCCTTCTAACATATCATAATATTGCGGCAAGACCGCCGCGTCATGTTTTGAAAAACGCGCAAATTCGGCCTGCGTCCGCGCCAGCCCGCCACCGAGTTTCAAATAACCGCCATCTTCTTGTGGCAGGAAATTGGAGATGGGCCGTTCAATGACGCGATAGCCATGCTCGACCAGCTTCATGTCAGAAATCACCTTGGGCTGAAGCAGGCTGACGGTGTAGCTGGCGACCGAGTTGCGGAAACCGGGGTGGAATTCTTCGGTGACAGCCGCGCCGCCGACGACATTGCGGCGCTCGACAATGCGGACTTTCAGGCCAGCGCGTGCGAGATAAAAGGCACAAACAAGGCCGTTATGGCCAGCACCGATGATGACGGCGTCATATTTTTGGGTCATTTTTTGCTCCAGCCCGATGCCGGGCGTTGTTCGAGGCGGGCCTCGGGAATGATGTTGCGGACTTGGCGGCAGAAGCTTTTCAGGCACACTTCCTTGTCGGACAGCGGACCCATGGAAAAACTGCGGCTCGCCATGCCTTGCTGCACGCGGGTGATAAGGACGGTGTCCTCGGCATTGACTTGACGGTTGATCCGCCAGTTGAGGTAACGCGCCGCACGCATTTCGCGGCGCCATGTGTAATCGGGGGCGTCCGGTAGCACATAGCTGATTTCACGGATGACGCAGCTATTGGGCCCAGTGGGCAGCCATTGCATGAAATCCACCTGATCGGGATAGATGTCGAACGCGACCGAGGGCCATAGCTTGAAATAGAGCCAGCGTTTCTGATTAGCGGCGGGCAAATGCGGGACGGGTGGCAGCAGATTTTGATAGGCGCGTTCGGACCAATTCGCCGATGGCCGCTCCACAAGGTCGCCCCACATGCGGTCAACATGCGGCTCCGCCTCAACACCATAGCTTTTGCCAAACAGGCGCGTGAGGCCGGGGTGGGCGACGGGGATGTGCAAGCCGTCGGAATAATTATCGCCGACATTTTTCCAGTTTACGTCACGCGGGCGCATGGTGACGCGGCCTAGCGCCCGCAATTCTTCAAATCGGTAAGGCGCGACTTGGGTTTCATAAGGGGCCATCATTTCGGCCACCGAAGGTCCGCCGCTTTCCAGACGGACGAACACGAATCCGCGCCAGATTTCCATATCGACGGGCACAAGGCCCGCCTTGTCCTTGTCGAGCGTCGGGTAAGATGCGCTGTCGGGCACGCCCGTCAAACGGCCATCAAGGTCATAGGTCCAGGCGTGATAGGGGCAGACCAATTTCTTGGCGCAGCCGCCGGAGCCATCGACCAAGCGGCTGCCCCGGTGGCGGCAGACGTTGGTGAATGCGCGCAGCACTTGGTCCGCGCCGCGCACGACAATGACGCTTTCATTGATATAATCGAGGCTATGCCAGTCGCCCGCGTTGGCGATGTCGCTGACATGGCAAACGACTTGCCATGACGGGCGGAAAATGCGCTCCACCTCAGTTGCGGCAAATTCGGGATCATCATAGGTCCAAGCCGGCAGGCTCCAACCTTCCAAATGATCGTGCGATACATGTAACCCCGATTCGGACATCTTGCCTCCCTTGTTATACGAGTGTATAACAGCGACATGCAGCCGCGACAAGTCTTCACCCGCAAAAGCGCCGATACGCGCCGTGACGCATTGATTGCGGCCACGGCGCGGTGCCTATCCACACGGGGTGCACATGGAACGTCGGTGCGCGCGATTTGCCTGGAGGCGGGGGTGTCGGCGGGGTTGCTGCGGCATTATTTCGACGGCATTGATGCGTTGGTTGCCGCAACCTATCGCGCAACAGGGGCGCGTGTCGCCGCCGCGTTGCATGCGGCGGTTGAGGCTATTCCCGCCGACAACCCGCGTGGCCGGTTGCTGGCGTTTGTGACCGCAAGTTTCCGTCCACCCATCGCTGATCCGGAATTGCTGGCGACGTGGCTGGCGTTTTGGAGCCTGTCGCGCACAGTGCCCGCCATTGGCGATATCCATGACGAGATTTACGCCGAAAATCGCCGGGATATGGAGCGCCTCATCCTTGCCTGCCCCAATGCACCAGCCGACGCCCGATTGGCGGCAGTCGCGCTGACGGCTTTGGTCGATGGTCTATGGCTTGAATTAAGCCTGGGCAATGCGCCCTTTAGCGTTGCTGAGGCGGAGGCTTTGGCGGAAAAATGGCTGGATAGTTTCATTTGAAACATTAAAGACGGGGCATGACCAATGCGCCTACCTCCGACGCCGCCATGACCTACGCACGCTATCTTGCGCTGGACGCCTTGCTGGTTTGCCAGCACCCGCAATCCGATCTGGATGATGAGATGCTGTTCATCATCATTCACCAGACCAAGGAATTATGGCTTAAACAGATCATCCGCGAGCTTCAATTGGCCCGCGCGCAAATTCGCAATGACGCGCTTGTTCCGGCTTACAAAGCGCTTGCGCGGGTAAGCCGTATTCAGGCGGTGATGACTTTAAGCTGGGACGTGCTGTCGACGATGACCCCGTCCGAATATACCCGCTTTCGCCATGTGCTTGGGCCAAGCTCTGGCTTTCAATCCGACCAGTTCCGCACAGTGGAATATCTGCTTGGGTTGAAAGCAGCGGCGTTCCTGAAATATCAGGAGGACCGGCCCCACGCACATGCGGCGATGACCGAGGCGCTTGTCAGCCCAAGCATTTGGGATGATGCGATTGCGGCGTTGGCGCGTGCTGGATTTGACCTGCCGCCTGCTTTACTTGCACGCGACTGGAGCACGCCGCATATATTCTCCGCCGAAGTGGAGGGGGCATTCCTGCACGTCTACCGCAATCCCGATCAATATTGGGAGCTGTATCAGCTTGCGGAAAAGCTGGTGGACCTTGACGATGCGATGGCGACGTGGCGGCATAAGCATGCCCTGACCGTTGAGCGCATCATCGGGGGAAAGACGGGCACGGCTGGCTCGTCCGGCGTCAATTATCTCAACAGCACGGTCGGTAAGCGTGCCTTTCCCGAATTATGGTCGCTACGCACGCAGTTGTGATGGCCTGTCATAAGGCTGCAACAGCGATGGCTTAGCGCGACCGGCGACGCATCATTACGATGCGCCCAATGGATAGTTGGGAACATAAAAGGGGTAGCCATAATGTCATTTATAATCAATCGTCGTCATTTACTGGCGACCGCTGGATTTGGTCTTGGCGGGCTGATGCTGCCGGGCGGGGCGGCGATGGCGCAGACGCTTCTTGGCCTCACGGGATTTACGCATAATGTTGCAAGTGGTGAGCCGGGACCGGACTCGGTGCTGTTATGGACACGTTATGTAAACCCGACGGGCGGCGCTTCAAAAGTGCGCGTCGAAATTTCCGAAAGTCAGGATTTTATCAAGATTGCGGGCGGCGGCGAAATGGTCACGGGGCCATGGCGCGACCATACGGTCAAAATAACCGTCGATAATCTTGCGCCCGGCAAATGGCATTGGTTCCGCTTCATCGCGCCCGATGGCAGCATTTCGTCGGTTGGTCGCACCAAGACCCTGCCCGCAGGCAAGGCGACGAAATTCAACATAGCGATATTCTCCTGCTCCAATTTGGGCTTCGGTGAATTCAACGCTTATGGCCATGCCGCCGCACGCGACGACATTGATCTCGTGCTGCACATGGGCGATTATATCTATGAATATGGCCGTGGTGGATATGATGGCGGCGCAAAGTTTTCCGCACGGATATTCCCGGCAGATGAAATCCTGACGCTGGCGGATTACCGCCTGCGCTATGCCAGCTATCGTTCGGACAAGCAGTTGCAGGCGTTGCATGCGAACTTCCCGATGATTGCCAATACCGACGATCATGAATCCGCCAATGATAGCTGGGAAGGCGGCGCGCAAAACCACAGCGTTGACGAAGGCGACTGGAGCGCACGACGCAACGCGGCGATGCAGGTATGGCGCGAATGGTTGCCCGTTGGTGAGCAGCCGTGGAAGGAATATCCGATTGGCGACCTTGCGACTTATTATCGCACCGACACGCGCGCGGTAGCGCGGTCAAAGCCTTATGCTTATGGTGACCTTCTGCGCTCGGGTGATCCGGCAAAGGCACTTTCCGAATATCGTGATGGCGCATGGCGCGATCCGTCCATGACGATGTTGGGCAGCGAACAAGAGGCGTGGTTGTCGCGTGCGATTGGCCGCAACCGTTCCACTTGGGCGGTGCTCGGTTCGGCTACTAATATGGGCTATAACTACACGCCGGAGAGCGCGATGGATTGGGTCCCGGCCAATGCGCCAGAACGCGCGCGCAATTATGTGCGGCAGGGCATCGCGGCGACAAAGGCAGGCTTGCCGTATAATCTGGACAATTGGGGCGGTTACCCTGCGGCGCGTTCGCGGCTTTTGGCGGCGGCGCAGCGTGCGGACGCGAATTTGGTGGTGGTCACGGGCGATAGCCACAATGGCTGGGCCTATGACTTGCCCGAAGGCGGAAAGCCCGCCGGCGTTGAATTTGGCGGCCACAGCGTCTCGTCCCCCGGTTTTGAAAGTGCGATTCCGTTCACGGACCCAGCCGACGTCGCGCGCAGCTTGCTTGGCACCAGCAAGCAAGAATTGCGCTGGGTCGATACATCCAACCGTGGCTATATGCATTTGTCGCTTACGCCGCAGGCGGCAACCAATGAATGGGTGTTTATGCAGACGGTCAAGGATGTGTCACTCGCCACCAAGGCTGGCCATAAAATGAAAGTGCGGCCAGGCCGGAAGATGTTGGAGCAAGCCTAGGGTCAGGACCAGTTAAATCGCCTTGATTTTGTGCCATCCCTCACGCCATAGATGCAGCAGTGGCGTGAGGAGAGAATGACATGCAATTGGCTGGGCTGGGATATAGCGAAGAACAGATCGAGCTTTTGGATGTGGCCGCAGGCTTTTGCCGCGACAAATCGCCCATCGACCGCGTCCGCAAGCTGATGGACAGCGATTTGGGCTATGACGCCGATATTTGGGCCGAAATGGCGGCCTTGGGCTGGACCGCCATTGCCATAGCCGAGGCGCAAGGCGGCGTTGGCCTGACGCTGGCTGAGGTGGTTCCGGTGGTTGAACAAATGGGCCGCCGCCTGATGGCATCGCCTTTTGTGTCATCGACCTTGGCCGCGCAGGCGCTCATCGTTGGCGGCACGGAAGCGCAAATGGCGCAATGGCTGCCCCGGCTTGCCGAAGGTGCAATCGGCACGCTGGCTTTGTCCGAAGCGCATGGCGACTGGGACCTTCAGAACATTACCGCCACAGCAAGGCTGGAGGGTGACGCAGTGCATCTGTCTGGTGAGAAATTGTTTGTGGCATGGGCACAGAGCGCCGATATGGTCATTGCGTCGGTGAACTTGGATGGCAAGCCTGCCTTAGTTTTGCTCACCGCGCAGGACGTTGCGGGTCGCCTGCGCCGCGAAGCGATTATAGACGAAACCAAACGCAGCTTTGCATTGTCGCTGGATGGCTTGGTCGTATCGCGCGCCGCATTGCTCGACGTCGGGCGCACGGCATCGACTTTGTCGCATATCGAGCAGGCCGCAAACTTGCTGCAAAGTGCAGAAATGTGCGGTGGGTCGCAAAGCGTGATCGATTATACCGTCAGCTATCTGCAAACGCGCAAGCAGTTTGGAAAGTTAATCGGTGAATATCAGGCGCTGAAGCACCCAATGGTCGACGCCTATGTCGCATATGAAAAGGCGCGGTCGCATTTGTACAGCGCCGCCAATAGTTTCAGCGACCAAGGCGTTGGCGAAATCGCCGTGCGGATGGCAAAGGCAGCGGCGGATGCAACATATAGCTTTGCCGCAGACCGGGCGATTCAATTTCACGGTGGTTTTGGCTTTACCCATGATTGTGATGCAGGCCTGCACCGCCGTGCCGCGATATTTCATGCGTCGCAATTTGGTGATGCGGCGTGGCAACGCGCAAGGCTTGCCCCTTTGCTGCTCGGTTGAGGCGTAAAAACGCGTTTAGCCGATAGAAACCTTGTCAACAAAACATCGATTCTGGACATTATGTTCAGGGCATAAAAATTTTACGTGTTTTTACAAAACGCTCCTAAGCCGCAGTTTTAGGTAAGTTTTGCGGTATGTTTTCATATTGGCGGTATTTGCTGCCGTTTCGGCTGCGATATACCGTGCATTTATGTGCGCCCAGCGTAACAAGTTGATCAAGACAATAAAGTATCGGGTCGCACCGGCGCTTGACAAGTTCAATTTGCACATTTCGGTAACAAGGCGCCAATATTAAATACAGGCACCGATGTTACCGGCAATTTCTGCCGCAGGGGGGTGTATGTTCAATTCACAGAGTGATTCAATCGTTATGGATCAAATGCACACTTTTGACGTCCCGATTAAACTTACGCGCACGCAATTGGAGATAATGTTGCGCGCGGTAGGTGCAGAAGACGATGACGAGTCGGTGCAACCCAGCGCGACAGCGACGACCAACTCCCTTACCGCCATTGCTGTTAAAAAGGCGGCGGACCTTATCGAGATTACCAGGCGCCGTTCGCGATTAACGTCGGTTGCAAATCTTTTCGCTGACCCTGCTTGGTTCATAATGCTCGATTTGTTTGTGCGCCAGCATTCCGGCCTGCAGACCAGTGTTTCAAGCGCATGCCATGCGTCCTTTTCACCCGTGACGACTGCGCTGCGGCATCTCGCTATTTTAACGGAGCGTAACATCATCGAGCGGGAATATGATCCGGTCGATCATCGCCGTGTCTTCGTCAAGCTGACAGAAGAGGCCAAAGCGGAGATTCAGCGCACATTGTTGACTGATGACTACAGGGATC
>JAEMTM010000064.1 GCA_016462305.1 Sphingomonadaceae bacterium
TGCCCGATTTGCGACCAAGGCGGCGAATGCGATTTGCAGGACCAAAGCGTGGCTTATGGGCGTGGCGCTTCGCGCTTTGAGGAAAACAAGCGCGCGGTTACCGAAAAATATATGGGGCCGCTTGTCAAAACGGTGATGACGCGCTGCATTCAGTGCACCCGCTGCGTTCGTTTTGCCGAAGAGGTCGCCGGCATCGAAGAGGTTGGCGCGATTGGTCGCGGCGAGAACATGCAAATCACGACCTATCTTGAGCACGCCATGCAAAGCGAGCTTTCGGGCAATGTCGTTGACCTGTGCCCCGTGGGTGCCCTGACCGCGAAACCTTACGCATTTGAGGCGCGTCCGTGGGAATTGAAAAAGACCCCAAGCATCGATGTCATGGACGCCGTTGGCACCAACATCCGTCTCGACAGCCGGGGCAGGGCCGTGCTGCGCGCCTTGCCGCGTATCAATGACGATGTGAACGAAGAATGGGCATCGGACAAAACGCGTCATGCGGTTGATGGCCTGATGCATCGCCGTTTGGACAAGCCCTATATCCGCAAGGATGGGAAGCTGATCGCGGCAGACTGGGCCGAGGCCTTTGCTGCCATTAAGGCGCATTGGACCGGCGAAGCGGCGGTGCTGGCGGGGGATCAGGTCGATTGCGAAACCATGTTCGCCGCGCGCGAACTGGCTGGCGCGTCGATGTTAGAAGGTCGCCAAACGGGCCTTGCATATGACACATCCTCACTGTCTGCGGTGAATTTCAACACCACGATATCCGGCATCGAAAATGCCGATGTGATCTTATTGGTCGGCAGCGATTTGCGGCGTGAGGCACCATTGGTGAACACGCGTATTCAAAAGGCCATTCGCAAGCGTAAGGCGAAGCTATTTGCCATCGGTCCCGTGACGGACCTGACCTATAAGGTCGAGTGGCTGGGCGATGACCTGAGCGCGCTGACCAAAGTGCCTAAGGCATTGGCTGAGGCATTGAAGACCGCTGAACGTCCGGCGATTATTGTCGGTGGTGGTGCGCTGCGTTATCATGGCGTCCACGGCGCGGCATTGGCTTTTGCGAAAAAATATAAGCTGGTGCGTGATGGCTGGAATGGTTTCAACGTTTTGCATTTCGCTGCGGCGCGTATGGGTGGCCTGATGCTTGGCTACGCGCATGATGGCGGCATCAAGAAGCTGGCGGCGGCTCAGCCGAAGCTGGCGTTTTTCCTTGGCGCGGATGAGGTGGATTACAGCCTGTTTGCCGGCAGCTTCAAAGTCTATGTCGGCCATCATGGCGACAATTTTGATAGAGCGGGGGGCGCGCATCATGCCGACGTGATTTTGCCGGGTGCTGCTTATTCCGAAAAATCGGGCACTTATGTAAACTTGGAAGGCCGCGTGCAACGCGGCGAGCGCGCGGTATTCCCGCCCGGCGATGCCCGCGAAGATTGGGCCATATTCCGCGCTTTGTCAGATGTGCTGGGCAAGCGCCTGCCGTTTGACAGCCTCGACGCCTTGCGCGCCGAAATGGCGAAGGCCGTGCCTGCTTTGGGTGTTGAAGGGTTGGCGGATTATGGTTGGTCGGAACCATCGCTACCATCGGATGTGAGCGGCAAGATTGTCGATTATCCGATCAAGGATTTCTACCTGACCAACGCCATTTGCCGCGCGTCCGAAACGATGCAGAAATGCTCGGCGGAACTGGTGCATGGCACGCAATATTTGGAGGCGGCGGAATGAAAATCGCTAACGCAATTCTGCGATCCACCGTCACCCTGAACTTGTTTCAGGGTCCATTTTGCCTTTCTGGGTCTGGATGTGACGAGGGAGTGGAATAATGACATCCTTCTTCCAAAATCTCGGCATGAGTTACGAAGCCGCTTGGTTCACCGCGACCATCGCGGGAATCCTCCTGATCGCGCTGCCGCTAATGCTCGCGGTGGCGATGATCATTTATGCCGAACGTAAATTATGGGCGGCTTTCGCACTGCGCCGGGGACCCAATGTCGTCGGCCCATTTGGGGTGCTGCAAAGTTTCGCTGATGGCTTGAAGGTATTCTTACAGGAAACCATCATCCCAAGCGCGTCGAACCGTGGCTTGTTCCTGATTGCGCCGATCATCACCTTCACCGTCGCATTGATGGCATGGGCGGTCATTCCCTTTGCCGATGGCGTCGTGCTGTCGAATATCAATGTCGGCTTGCTCTACATTCTGGCGATCAGCAGCTTGGGCGTTTACGGCGTGGTGATTGCGGGATGGGCATCCAACTCCAAATATCCATTTTATTCGGCGATGCGCGCCGCCGCGCAGATGATTTCCTACGAAGTCTCCATTGGCTTCATCCTGATCTGCGTCGTCCTTTGGGCCGGCACCTTCAATGTTAGCGGTATTGTTGAGGGGCAGCGTGGGCATATATTTGGCTTTATCAACGCTTATGCTTTCAACCCCTTGCTGTTCCCAATTGCGGTGATGTTCCTTATCAGCTCAATGGCGGAAACCGCCCGCGCGCCGTTCGATTTGACCGAAGCGGAAAGCGAATTGGTTGCTGGTTATCAGACCGAATATTCCTCAATGGCCTTCGCTTTGTTCTGGTTGGGCGAATATGCCAACGTCCTGTTGATGTGCGCGCTGAACGCGATCCTATTCTGGGGCGGATATTTGCCACCCGTTGACTGGGCGCCACTATACGCCGTTCCGGGCATTATCTGGTTCTTCGTTAAAATCCTATTGATGTTCTTCATCTTCGCATGGGTGAAGGCAACCGTGCCGCGTTACCGTTATGACCAATTGATGCGTCTGGGTTGGAAAGTGTTTCTGCCCATCTCGCTCTTCTGGGTCTTTTTGGTGAGCGGCTATCTTATGTTCACAGGACATTTCGCATGACCACCATCGCGCACCTCATCAAAACCTTCACCCTTTGGGAATTCGTCAAGGCGCACATGTTGACCTTGAAATATTTCTTCAAGGCAAAGGCGACGATCAACTATCCGTTCGAAAAGAACCCGCTTTCCCCACGTTTTCGTGGTGAACATGCGCTGCGGCGCTATCCCAATGGTGAGGAACGTTGCATCGCGTGTAAATTATGTGAGGCGGTGTGTCCGGCCTTGGCCATTACCATCGAGTCCGAACCACGCGAGGACGGTAGCCGCCGCACCACGCGCTATGACATTGACATGACCAAGTGCATTTACTGCGGATTTTGCCAAGAGGCTTGCCCGGTCGACGCCATTGTCGAGGGTCCGAACCTCGAATTCGCAACAGAAACGCGGGAGGAACTGCTCTATGACAAGGCCAAGCTCCTCGACAACGGCGCAAAGTGGGAGCGGGCAATCGCCGCGAACCTTGCCGCCGATGCACCCTATCGTTAAGGGCGGCGCAATGACGGAACAACGTTCGAAATTTAACCGTAGTGCTGAGCCTGTCGAAGCACGCCTCCAAGGGCAACTTGAAGCTGAGAAGCGCCCTTCGACGGTCGCAGTCGCTTTGCGCCTGCTGCTCAGGGCTACGGTCCTTAAGGCAGGTGGTGCCGTGGCATGATCCAACTCGTCTCCTTCTATATCTTCGCAAGCATTGTCATCGCGTCCGCCGCGATGGTCATCTTTGCCCGCAATCCGGTGCACAGCGTGCTGTGGTTGATTGTTGCGTTCTTTAACGCGGCGGGCCTCATGGTCCTGATCGGTGCAGAGTTCATCGCGATGTTGTTGGTCATTGTTTATGTCGGCGCGGTTGCGGTGTTGTTCCTGTTCGTCGTGATGATGCTCGATATTGATTTTGCCGAATTGCGCGCAGGGTTTGTCAAAAACGTGCCGCTTGGGCTTTTGCTCGCGGTGGTTTTGGTGGCTGAATTGGTGTTGGGCATTGGCGCGTATCAGGCTGGTGCCGTGAAACTTGGCACGCCTGAGGCTGGTGTTGCGACGCTGTCTGCGACAGTGCCGAATATCGAGGCGATTGGTGCGTTGCTGTATAGCAAATATGTGTTCTTGTTCGAAACGGCGGGGTTGATCTTGCTGGTCGCGATGGTCGGGGCAATCGTTCTGACGCATCGCCGCAGCCACGGCACACGCGGCCAGAACATCAGCAGCCAGGTCCAGCGCCGCCCGCAAGACGCGACGCGCAATGTTAATCAGCCCGTCGGGCAGGGGATTGAGCTGTGAATATCACGCCTATCGTCATGCTGAACTTGGTTCAGCACAACGCACTGCCGCCTGTTCTCCTGAAACAAGTTCAGGATGACAAACAAGTTCAGGATGACGCAATTTGGATTGGAGCGGGCCAGTGATTGGTATCGAACATTATCTCGTCGTCAGCAGCATATTGTTTGTCATGGGCGTGCTTGGCATTTTCCTGAACCGGAAAAATGTCATCATCATATTGATGGCGATTGAGCTCATATTGCTTGCGGTGAACATCAATCTGGTGGCGTTCAGCGTGTTTTTGGGCGACCTGACGGGGCAAATCTTTGCGATGTTCGTGTTGACCGTCGCGGCGGGTGAGGCCGCGATTGGCCTTGCGATATTGGTTATCTATTTCCGCGGTCGTGGCACAATCGCGGTTGATGACGTCAACCGGATGAAGGGGTAACATCCAGTGACTGCAATCCATATCATTGTTTTCCTGCCGCTTCTGGCTGCGCTCGTCGCCGGTCTTGGCCAGCGTTTCATCGGCGCGTTGGCGGCCAAGACGATCACAACCGCTGGCTTGTTTATTGCTGCGTTCCTAAGCTGGCCGATCTTCATCGGTTTCCTGAATGGCAGTGAAACGGCCTATGTCCAACCCGTGATGACATGGGTGCAGTCGGGTGATCTGACCTTTGACTGGGAATTGCGCGTTGATGCGCTGACCGCCGTGATGCTCGTTGTCATCACCAGCGTGTCGGCGCTCGTCCATCTCTATAGCTGGGGCTATATGGAAGAAGACCCCGATCAACCGCGCTTTTTTGCCTATTTGTCGCTGTTCACCTTCGCGATGTTGATGTTGGTTACCGCCAATAATTTGGTGCAGATGTTCTTTGGATGGGAGGGCGTTGGCCTTGCGTCTTATTTGCTGATCGGTTTTTGGTACAAGAAACCAAGCGCGAATGCGGCGGCGATCAAGGCATTTGTCGTCAACCGGGTCGGCGATCTCGGCTTCATGCTCGGCATTTTCGGCATATTCTGGTTGTTCGGCACTGTTTCGATCCCCGAAATATTGGCTGCCGCGCCCGATAAAGTAGGCTCAAGCATCGGCTTTTTGGGCCTGCGCGTTGATACCATGAGCTTGCTGTGCATATTGCTGTTCATCGGTGCGATGGGTAAATCGGCGCAGCTTGGGCTGCACACATGGTTGCCCGACGCGATGGAGGGCCCAACGCCCGTTTCCGCGCTGATCCATGCGGCGACTATGGTCACCGCTGGCGTGTTCATGGTGTGCCGCCTGTCGCCCTTGTTTGAAACCAGCCAGTTCGCATTGGATGTGGTCACGATCGTTGGTGCCACGACCGCGATTTTTGCTGCAACAGTTGGCCTTGTGCAGACCGACATCAAACGCGTTATTGCATATTCCACCTGTTCGCAACTGGGTTACATGTTCTTTGCGGCCGGAACCGGCGCCTATGGCGCGGCCATGTTTCATCTGTTCACCCATGCCTTTTTCAAGGCGTTGCTGTTCCTGGGCGCGGGTTCGGTCATCCACGCGATGCACCATGAACAGGATATGCGTTATTATGGCGGCTTGCGGAAACATATTCCGCTGACATTCTGGGCGATGATGGCGGGCACGCTGGCGATTACTGGCGTTGGTATCCTTGGCGTGGGCGGATTTGCAGGCTTTTATTCAAAAGACGCCATCATTGAGGCCGCGTTCGCCAGTGAATCCACTTATCATATGTATGGCTTTGCCATCGGTGTGATCGCGGCGTTGCTGACGAGTTTCTATAGCTGGCGTCTGATGTTCCTAACCTTCTTTGGAAAGCCGCGTTGGGAGCAATCGGAGCATATCCAGCATGCGACGCATGATCATGGCGACCATGACGCCTATGCCCATGCCCATGCCCATGCCGCAACCAGTGACGGAACGGCGGGCTATCATCCGCATGAAAGCCCATGGTCGATGCTGACGCCTTTGGCATTGCTAACCATCGGTGCGGTTTTTGCAGGCTTTGTCTTCCACAATGCGTTTATTGATGCCGAAGCGGGCCAAGCATTTTGGGCAAACAGCACGCTTTATTTCAACGCGCATCTGATGCATGCCATGCACGAAGTGCCGTTGTGGGTGAAATTGTCGTCGACCGTGGCAATGCTCATTGGTCTGACCACGGCCTATTTGATG
Source organism: Sphingomonadaceae bacterium (assembly GCA_016462305.1). Taxonomy (GTDB): domain Bacteria; phylum Pseudomonadota; class Alphaproteobacteria; order Sphingomonadales; family Sphingomonadaceae; genus Sphingorhabdus_B. The sequence goes on from JAEMTM010000064.1 coordinate 6,290, forward strand.
TACCAAAGGTCGCAAGATGCACCACAACGTCTGGCGGCGACCTTTGCGCCAATTTACCGTTTCTTGCTCAACAAATGGTATTTTGACGAGCTATATACGTTCGTTTTCGTACGCCCCGCATTCTGGTTCGGACGTTTGTTCTGGAAGCAAGGCGACATCGGGATCATTGACCGCTTTGGTCCCAATGGTTCGGCGGCGTTTGTTTCCTTCGGTAGCAAATTGGCTGTGCGAATGCAGTCGGGTTATCTTTATACATATGCGCTTGTGATGCTTCTTGGCTTGGTCATCGCGGTGAGCTGGATGATGGTGAGAGTGTAATGAACGCCGCGGAATTCCCTATGCTTTCGATCATGCTGGCCATTCCAGTGGTCGCAGCGGCAATATGCCTGTTTGTGCGCGCTGAACTTGCGCGCATCATTGCGCTGTCGGCGACATTGTTGAACCTGGTGCTTGGTGTCATGCTCTGGCTGTATTATGATCCAGCGGGCGCGCAGTGGCAGTTTACCGAAAGCGCTAGTTTGTTCGGCCCCATTGGCTGGCGGCTTGGCATTGACGGCATTTCGCTGACATTGATTATGCTGTCGGTATTCCTGATGCCGATTTGTATCGGTGCAAGCTGGACATCCATCCAAAAACGCGTCGGCGAATATATGGCGGCGTTCCTGCTGATGGAAACGCTGATGATTGGCGTTTTTGCGGCGCAGGATTTGTTGCTATTCTACATCTTCTTTGAAGCCGGCCTGATCCCGATGTATCTTATCATCGGCATTTGGGGTGGGCAGGACCGCATTTACGCGTCTTACAAATTCTTCCTCTACACCTTGCTTGGTTCACTCGTGATGTTGATCGCGATGCTTTGGATGATCCAATTTGCGGGCACTGCGGATATTCCTACATTGTTGAATACCGATTTCCCGGCAGAAGCGCAGAAATGGCTGTGGTTCGCATTTTTTGCGTCCTTCGCGGTGAAAATGCCCATGTGGCCAGTGCACACTTGGCTGCCCGATGCCCATGTTCAGGCGCCCACTGCCGGTTCAGTCATATTGGCTGGCGTGCTTCTCAAAATGGGCGGTTATGGCTTTTTGCGTTTCTCTTTGCCGATGTTTCCAGAGGCAAGCGCTGACTTCATTCCATTGGTGTTTGGTCTGTCGATGGTTGCCGTGGTCTACACCTCGCTCGTCGCATTGGTGCAGCAGGATATGAAAAAGCTGATCGCCTATTCATCGGTTGCGCACATGGCGATTGTGACCGTGGGCCTCTTCACCTTCAATCAACAAGGTATCGAAGGCGCGATCATTGTGATGTTGAGCCATGGCCTCGTTTCGGGCGCCTTGTTCCTGTGCGTTGGCGTCATCTACGACCGTCTGCATACGCGTGAGATCAGCCGTTATGGTGGCCTCAGCGTCAATATGCCCAAATATGCCTTATTGTTCATGCTGTTTACAATGGCGAGCGTTGGCTTGCCCGGAACGAGCGGGTTCGTGGGTGAATTTTTGAGCCTTGCGGGTGCTTACAAGGTGTCGACTTGGGCGACATTCATTGCGACCACGGGTATTATCTTGGGTGCAGGCTATATGCTGTATCTCTACCGCCGCATTGCATTTGGGCCGCAGGTCAATGCTGATGCGGCTGCGATGTCGGACGTCAATGGCCGTGAAATGTGGCTTCTCGCGCCCATTGCTGTCGTTGTGTTGTGGATGGGGGTTTATCCGGAAACATTCTTGGCACCCATTCGCCGCGACGTGGCGACGATTGTCGCCCGCATTGAACGCGCTGCACCCGTTGGGGACAGCAAGCTGAAATTAGTCGACCCGACAACCGCGCGGTATCGCGTGGTGCATGGTCCGGAAAAAAATGTGGCTGAGGGGAGCCATTGATAATGGAACTGAACGCCTCTCTCTCTCTGGTCCGTCCAGAAGTCATCTTGAGCTTCTCTGCGCTTGGCCTGTTGCTTGTGGCGGCGTGGCGTGAACAGGCCGGTCGCTTGATCAGCATATTGGCGGTTACTGCGCTTGGTGCCGCTGCCGCATTTGTCATCAACTTTATGATGAATGGCACAAATTTATCCGCTTTTGATGGCCTTTTGGTCAATGATGCATTTGGCAATTTCTCCAAGATATTGATCTTCATTGCGGCCGCAATTTCGTTAATGATTGCGCCCCGCTTCTTGGAAAATGCGGGTGCGATGCGGGCCGAATATCCGGTGCTTATCCTGTTGTCTTGTGTGGGCATGGGCGTGATGGTTTCGGCAACCGACCTGATTTCTCTCTATATTGGTTTAGAGCTGCAGAGCTTATCCGCTTATGTCCTTGCTAGCTTTGTGCGCTCGGACGGCCGTTCGGCAGAAGCCGGGCTTAAATATTTCGTCCTTGGTGCATTGGCCAGCGGCATGCTCTTGTTCGGCGCGTCTTTGGTTTACGGCTTTGCAGGCTCTACGAGCTTTGCTGCTATCGGCGCGGCCATGGATACAGAGGTCGGCCTCGGCCTGATCTTCGGCATTGTGTTCATCCTCTCGGGCCTGGCCTTCAAAATTAGCGCCGCGCCTTTCCACATGTGGACGCCGGACGTGTATGAAGGTGCGCCAACCCCCGTAACCGCATTCTTCGCCAGCGCGCCAAAGGTTGCGGCAATGGCGTTGACCATCCGCATCGTGCTTGAGGCGTTTGGTTCGCAAATATTGGTGTGGCAGCAAATCATTATAGCTGTGGCGTTGATGTCGATCATCATCGGCGCAGTCGGCGCCATTGGGCAGCAAAATCTGAAGCGTCTGATGGCCTATAGCTCGATCAACAATGTCGGCTTCATCCTGATTGGCCTTGCCACCGGAACGGAGCAGGGCATTTCTGCCATGCTGGTCTATCTGGTGATCTATGTTGCCATGACCTTAGGCAGCTTTGCCTGCCTGATGCAGTTGAAGGATAAGGACGGCGGCTATCGTGAAGAGTTTGCCGACATATCCGGCCTATCCAAGACGCGTCCGGCCTTGGCCGCTGCGTTGGCCATATTCATGTTCAGCCTTGCCGGTATTCCTCCATTGTTCGGTTTCTGGGGTAAGCTCGTGGTGTTTAACGCTGCGGTGGCCGCTGGCCTGTTGCCACTGGCCGTCATCGGCATCACCGCGTCGGTGATTGGTGCATTTTATTATCTGAAGGTCGTCAAGGTCATGTATTTTGATGATGCTGCGGATGTGATCGTTGAAAGCGATGATAAGGTTCTCGTCTGGACGGGCGGCCTATTGGCCGCGGCGAACTCACCTTTGGGCTATTTCGCTATACCTGCGCTTGGCATCTGGACGGCTTATGCCGCGAGGGCGCTGTTCTGACGCCCATTTTTGAAGAAGTTGCGCGCACTGGGTCAACGAACGCGGATCTGTTATTGCGGGCGGCACAAGGCGCACCCGAGGGGCTATGGCTGCGCGCCGATGCGCAAGATGGTGGGCGTGGGCGACTTGGCCGTGCTTGGGAAAGCCCGAAGGGCAACCTCTTTGCCAGTTCCATTGTGCGCTTGCGCGATACAGACCCTTCGCCCGCCGGTCTGGCTTTCGTAACCGCCGTTGCCGCATATGACGCAATCCGACACATTGCGCCGCACGTTCAACTTATCCTTAAATGGCCCAATGACATATTGGCGCATGACGGTTCAAAGCTATGCGGCATATTGTTGGAACGCGCGTCTGACGCGGTGGTATTGGGCATTGGCCTCAACCTTGTCTGGCACCCGCAAAATCTGGATCGGAAGGTGTCTGACCTGCGGGCGCTTGGCGCAACGCCGCCTGATGCGCAAACAGCAGTGGAAATATTGGCAGAGGCGTTCGCCCGCTATCTCAATGTCTGGCGGCAGTCGGGGCTGCACAATATCGTCGGTTATTGGGAGGCACACGCCCACCCACGCGGCACAGCCTTGTCGGCGAAACTGCCTGATGGAGAGGAAGTGGACGGTCTATATAACGGGCTCGATGATGATGGTGCTTTGCGGCTTCGCTTGGCGGATGGTTCAATTCGTGCCATTCACGCCGCCGATG
>JAEMTM010000203.1 GCA_016462305.1 Sphingomonadaceae bacterium
GTTCATCTCGATGACAGGCTCAACGTCAGGAATGTCTGGATAGCGGGCAAAAACGTATGATGCCGGAGTTGTGTTCCGGCGCTGACCTTGCCGTTATGCTATCGCAAAGGCGATGCATATCTTTACGCTGCGGCATTCGCGGAAGCAGCGACTGCCGTCTGCGGTGCCGAATTCGCCTTCATGCTTCAGGAAGACCTCAATCTGCTAGAAGACCGCGGCCTGTTAGGAATTGCCGATAGGCTAGCTGAGGTTCGTCAGAAATATGCTTCCATTGACCATCCAGCAGCGAGAGAGATTGTTGACTGGCTATCTGGAGGCTATGCGATTACTGGCGAGATGCTTCGGACCCAATAGGGCGGCCCGCAAGTATCAAGGCGCCATCAAGTGCATCCCCCAGAGCATCCTGCAGTTGCGCAACAATCCGCACGCGCAGCCAGGGCTTCATCCGTTCCGCAAGTCCGCCCATCAACACGCATCGAGGTGCTCCGCGTGAAATAATGGTCTCGATAAACCTTTCGATATGCAGCGCCGCATCGCGAACAATTGACAAGGCGATTTCATCACCATTGTCGGCATAGTCCATCACCAGCGGAGCAAAGCGCGCGTAATCGCCCGGCGCTGCGTCATCCATCCAGGCGATGACGCGCGGGATGGCATGATCGAACTGTTTTGTTACCGCCTGGCTTAACGGTGATGGCCTTGTCCTGCCGTCCAGAGCGCGCAAAGCATGCCTGATTGCGCTCAAACCGAGCGCTGCGCCGCTCCCTTCGTCGGATATCGGAAACCCGTACCCACCGATGCTGAAGCTGTCTTCGCCGCGCTTAACCAGACTGACGCTGCCTGTTCCGATAATCAGAATGGCACCGTCACCACCCCTATGCGCACCCAAATTGGCGATCATGGCATCGCTTGTAAACTGGACGTTCGCGAACGGGAAAGCCAGTGCCTGAATTTCTGGCTTCATTCCCATGCGGTTGATGCCTGCAATACCCATGCCGCAACGGACTTTGCGAGCATCCTCCTCGCTCAAGCCAGCCGCGCGGACTGCCTGCATTGAAACGTCAAGCAACGTGGTATGGAGATTATCGAGACCGATGCGCGTATTCGCCGGTCCCGCATTGCCCGAACCCAGGACATTGCCATGCGCGTCAGTCAATCTCGATTTGCTCGAAGTGCCGCCGGCATCTACTCCAAGAAACAGGTTCATGCTGCTACCTTTTCTGCTAAGATGTTGTCGGGCTTTGTTAGCACTCCGCCGGACATTGGCTCTGCGACGCCTGTGGTGCCGGGATATGTTATCGGTAATCCATGTAGGCAGCGATACGCAAGATACGCAAATCCTTGCGCCTCAATTGCATCGCCATCCCAGCCGAGATCGTCGGTCAGGACAGTTGGGATTCGGCAGTATGTTTCGATCATTCGGAGCATCGTATCATTCTTGCGTCCGCCGCCGCAGACAATCAAGCGTTGTGGAATGGCGGGGAAATGTTCCAGCCCCATGGCGACGGCTTTGGCGGAAAACGCGGTTAAGGTGGCCGCGCCGTCCTCGGCTGAAAGACCGTCCACTAAATCTAGGCTAAAGTCTTTACGGTCCAGCGACTTTGGAACCGATGCAGAAAAGAACGGATGGTCGAGCATAACGTGCAATGCCTTTTGGTCGACCGTCCCCTTGGCTGCGAATTTACCACCTTCATCGAATGGATAGTTTGTTTTTCGAGACATCCAGTCGTCGATTAAGGCGCTCGCCATTCCGCAGTCAAACGCATGGAGCGCGCCGTCTGTGCCGATAAATGTGAGGTTTGCAACCCCGCCAAGATTGAGCACAGCCACTGGCTGCGAACTATCTGCAAACAAAGCACGGTGAAAAACGGGGATGAGAGGAGCCCCTTGGCCGCCGAACATTACATCAAAGTGGCGCATATTGGACATTACCGGAATGTTCAGTTGGTTCGCCAAAAACGCAGGATTTCCAATTTGCCACGTCCAACCCAAGTCGGCACGATGCGCAATTGTATGGCCGTGCAACCCGATTGCAGCGATTTCGTTCGCCGATACGCCTGACCTAGTGAGCAAGGCTTCGCTAGCTGCGAGATGCCGTTCATCAAGCAACTTTTCACAATAGTCTATGGCCCGGCTGGCAAAAGGTTGCTTGCTGCCCATTGCAATATCGCATGCATCGGAAATCACGGCTTTCAGGCTCTCGGGGTAAGGCTCAAACTGAAAGGCGACAGATTCGACCGCATTGAGACCGTCGGTTTTGATAAGCGCGGCATCAACACCATCGCGCGAGGTTCCAGACATAAGTCCGATAACAAACTGCATACCTAAACTGCCCACCGAATATTGGTATTACATTGGTATATAAAATGGCTAGATCAATGTCCATTGCTATTGTTGTATCGTGATCGCAATGAGCACTCCCGCGTGTTGGCCAAGAGGCTTTAGCGACACGTTGGGCTTTTCATGAGTGGCGTCGGCATGATCACCTCTGGGCTTGCTGTTGGTTGGCCGCTTCCGCTAACTTTCCTGACGTTCGTTAAGCCCTTTGCATTTCGCAAAACCTGCCATTCGTTCAACTCACATTTTAGGGCTGCCCTATACCAAGTCTGCCTGCTGTTGACTCATTTATGGGATTCCCATTTAGCTTTTTTTCTGATTGTGCTCTGCACGCCTACGGCTCCAGCGTGTCAAGCTGAAGCAGATTTGCGATGGCTGGAGCGATAGGGATAT
>JAEMTM010000065.1 GCA_016462305.1 Sphingomonadaceae bacterium
GTCGCCGCCGAACTTCTAACTAAGGTCAGTGACGTTCCCGCTGACCAATGGGATGCGTTAAACCCGCGTGGCAATCCATTTGTGGGCCACGCGTTCCTGTCGGCGCTGGAGCAATCGGGGAGCGTTGGTCCGGGCACGGGATGGTCGCCTGCGCCCGTCATCATGCGCGGTGCGGATGATGCGCTCGCAGCCGCCCTTCCCGCCTATCTCAAATCGCACAGCCAAGGCGAATATGTGTTCGATCATCATTGGGCCGACGCATTTCATCGGGCGGGTGGGCAATATTATCCCAAGTTGCAGATTGCCGCGCCCTTCTCACCCGTGCCGGGACCACGGCTTTTGTTGCGTGACCCGGCAATGGCGTTGCCCCTATTGCGGGCCGCCGAAGCGGTGGTTGACCAAAATGGCCTATCGTCCGCGCATGCGACCTTTGTGGAGGAGGCCGAGCTGGAGCAATTTCGCGCAGCGGGATGGCTGACGCGGGTCGGCACGCAATTTCATTGGCAGAACCGCGATTATGCGGATTTTGAAGACTTTCTGGGCGCGCTGTCTTCACGCAAGCGCAAGGCAATCCGCAAGGAACGTGCCGGCGCGCAAGACGCGGTGCGCATAGAACAGATTTCGGGTGCGGACATTACGCCGGAACATTGGGATGCGTTCTGGATATTCTATCAGGATACTGGCGCGCGCAAATGGGGTACGCCATATTTGACGCGCGCGTTTTTCGACATCATCGGGAAAAGCATGCGCGACAGCATCGTGCTGTTTCTGGCCTTTGACGACGACCGCCCGATTGCAGGCGCGCTGAATTTCGTCGGACCCGATTGCCTTTATGGCCGCTATTGGGGTTGCACAAGCGATGTCCCATTTCTGCATTTTGAATTATGTTATTATCAGGCGATTGATTATGCCATCGCGCATCGCCTCGCCCGCGTTGAGGCCGGCGCACAAGGCGAACATAAATTGGCGCGCGGTTATGAAGCGGTGCCTACTTATTCGGCGCATTATATCGCCAATGCTGGCTTTCGGGCCGCAGTTGCCGATTTTCTGGAACGCGAAACAGTGGCCATGGAACGCGAGATTGAATTTTTGAGCGAAATGGCGCCATTTAAGAAGGGCTGAGGCCAGTCAAACGGCTCTTGCAATCCGCCATTTAATCGCGCAATTAATTGCGGAGAGAGGAATCGTCCCATGAGCACACCAAGCCCCGAAGAACTTGGCCGTTTCGAAAAGCAATGTGACGCGTGGTTTGCCGAAAACACATTGCGCGACCCCGGTTTCATGCTGCCTTTGACCTTTATGGAAGTGTCGACGGATCAGCAGTTTGACTTCCTGCGCAATTGGCAGCGCAAGGTGTATGAGGCAGGCTATTTCGGCATGTCTTGGCCCACAGAATATGGCGGCTATGGCATGCATCCCGAATATCAGCGGATCGCCACGCGGATCATGAAAAGCCATGATGCGCCGATCATGCTCAACGCGATTGCCAATGGCTGGACGGGGCCCTTGTTACTCGACATTGGCCGTGAGGAGGATAAACGCCGCTTCATTAAACCCATGCTTTCGGCAGAAGAAATCTGGTGTCAGGGCTTTTCCGAGCCGGAGCATGGTTCAGACCTCGGCAGCGCGCAGACGAAGGCGGTCAGGGATGGCGACGAATATGTCATCAATGGTTCCAAAATCTGGACATCCTTGGGTGATCGCGCAGATTATATGATCCTGCTCGCGCGGACATCAAATGACGGACCAAGCAAATATGCAGGGCTTTCCTTCTTCCTTGCGCCCATGAAAATCCCCGGCGTTGAAACGCGGCGGTTGAAGAAACTCACCGGCGAATATGGCTTTACCCAATGCTTTTTCACTGATGCACGCATTCCGGCATCGGGCCTTGTCGGCGAAGAGGGGCAAGGCTGGATGGTCGCGATGAAGACGCTGGAATATGAACGCGGCGCAAAGGTTAATCCGGTTGGCGGCTATTTCGTCAAAGAAATGGACGTGATGGGCGTCGTCGATATGGCACGTTCGGCCAAGCGCGGTGGCAAGCCAGTGCTGGATGATCCCGTCATGCGCGACAGGCTGGTCGATTATATGATCGAGATTCAGGCGCTGAACCTTAACAACCAACGCCGCCGTATGGCGCCGCTCACCAGTGATCGCCCGATGGGGCTTGCGTTGATGAACAAGCTGGCGCGGACCGAATTGGTGCGGGAATTGACTGAATTCTCGTTGCAGTTTCAGGGCACACGCGCTGGCTATTATATTGGCGATGAAAACGCGGTCGATGACGGCTATTGGCATCGGTCCTATTTGAACAGCTTTTCGGCCACGATTGGCGGCGGCACGAGCCAGATTCAGAAGAATATCATCGGCGAACATGTGCTTGGCCTGCCCAAGGGACGGTGAGCGATGACTATGTCCGAAGTCCTAACCCAAGCCCAAGATGGCGTCCTGATCATCACCATCAACCGGCCCGAGGCGAAGAACGCGGTCAACCAGGCGGTCGCGCAAGGTATCGCTGCGGCCATGGAGCAGTTGGATAGCGACAAAAGCCTTAACGCGGGCATTATCACTGGCGCGGGTGGGACTTTCTGCTCTGGCATGGACCTAAAGGCGTTTCTGCGCGGTGAGCTGCCCAGCATCAAGGGCAAGGGTTTTGCGGGCTTTATCGAAGCTCCACCGGCCAAGCCGCTCATTGGCGCAGTGGAGGGCTATGCCCTTGCAGGCGGCATGGAAATCGCGATTGCTTGCGACTTGTTGGTGGCCAATGACAAGGCGCAGTTCGGTATCCCTGAGGTCAAGCGCAGCCTTGTCGCGGCCGCAGGCGGCTTGCTGACGCTGCCGTCGATTATCGGTAAACGTATGGCGATGGAACTTGCGCTGACGGGTGATTTTATCTCGGCGCAGCGGGCGTATGCGGTGGGCTTTGTGAACCGCGTGACCGACGGCGCCGCTATCGACGCTGCGCTTGCGCTTGCATTTAAGGTAGCCGCGAATGGACCATTGGCACTGATTGCGACGAAGCGCGTGATCAATGAGCGACCTGACTGGAACTCCACGGAGATGTGGAAGAAACAGAATGAGATTTGCGCACCTGTTTTTGCGTCGAAAGATTCACGCGAAGGCGCGTTGGCCTTTGCCGAGAAACGTAAACCAAACTGGCAGGGGGAATAACATGGGCCATCCTGTCGTCCACGCTTTAGCCAACCCCGACAAACCAGCGGTCATCATGGCAGGTTCGGGCGAGACCATTACATATAAGCAATTGGATGAACGCTCCAACCAGTGTGCCCATTTGTTTCGATCGCTTGGGCTTCAGCATGGCGATACGGTGGCATTTTGCCTCGAAAACCGTGCCGAATTTTTCGATCTTGTCTGGGGCGCGCAACGGGCGGGGTTGATCTATGTCGCGATTAGTTGTCGGCTGACGGCCTCCGAAATCGATTATATCCTGAAGGACAGCGGGTCGAAGGCGCTTTTTGCCTCGCCTTATCTTGGCGCGGTGCTGGACCAGATTGAAAGCCCGGTGATGCGTTTCATCCTCGGCGGCGCACATGCCGGATGGGGCAATTTCGCCGATGCGGTAACCAATATGCCCATCACGCCGGTGGCCGATGAGCGCGCTGGCACCGACATGTTATACAGTTCGGGCACGACGGGACAACCAAAGGGCATTCGCTTTCCGCTGCCCGAAAACGCCGATATTGCCGCCCCCAATGCGCTGGCGGGCCTTGCCGCTATGGCGTTCAAATTTTCGGGTGACAGCATTTATTTGTCGCCAGCGCCGCTTTACCACGCTGCGCCGTTGCGCTGGTGTACCGCGGTGCACAGGCTTGGCGGCACGGTCGTGGTGATGGAGAAATTCGACCCCGAAGCGGCGCTCGCGGCTATTGAGAGATACAAGATAACCGCCAGCCAATGGGTGCCAACGCATTTTGCACATATGCTGAAGCTGCCCCCAGAAGTGCGCGCCAAATATGATGTTTCCAGCTTGGAAACAGCGGTCCATGCCGCCGCGCCATGCCCCATTCCCATTAAGGAGGCGATGATTGACTGGTGGGGTCCGGTATTGCGCGAATATTATGCCGGGACCGAGGGGCAGGGAATAACCTTCATCTCCAGCGAGGAGTGGCTGAAGCACAAGGGATCAGTAGGTCGCGCGCTGAACTCCATAATGCATATCTGCGATGATAATGGCGACGATGTGCCCATTGGCCAAGAAGGAACTGTGTTCTTCGAAAGTGCGGCATCGTTCAGCTACCATAATGATCCTGATAAAACCAAGAGCGCGACCAATAAACATGGCTGGACCACGCTTGGTGATGTCGGCAGGTTGGATGCGGAAGGTTATTTATACCTCACCGACCGCAAAAGCTTCATGATCATTTCGGGCGGGGTGAACATCTATCCGCAAGAGATCGAAAACCATTTGGTCACGCATCCCCGCGTGCGCGACGTCGCCGTCATTGGTGGCCCGCATGACGAAATGGGGGAAGAGGTTATTGCCGTGGTGCAACCGCTCGATATGGCCGACGCGGGCGATGATTTGCGCGACGAACTCACCGCCTACGCACGGGAGAAGCTGTCGGGCATCAAGATCCCGCGCCGCATTGATTTCCGCGAAGAGCTTCCCCGCCATGATACCGGAAAATTGTACAAACGCCTGCTGCGCGATGAATATTGGGCGAAGCAGGACAAAGCGTCAGATTAAGGCTATAACGACAAAGACTCATCAGGAGATAGACAATGACCACCCAATATAAAAATCTGATCAACGGCGAACTGGTGGATAATGGCCAGTGGATTGATGTCGTAAACCCAGCGACGGAGCAGGTCATTGGCCAAGTGCCCGATTGCGGACAGGCCGATCTCGACAAGGCGGTTGCCGCTGCGCGCGCTGCGTTTCAGACTTGGAAGAAAACGAGCGTAGAAGAGCGCCGCGCCTTGTTTGCCAAAATGGCCGACGTGATCAAGACGAACAGCGACGAGCTGATGCGTCTGCTCACCGCCGAACAGGGCAAGCCGCATATGCAGGCGGGCAATGAAATCGCCGGTTGCGTTGGCATGACACGCGCTTTGCCAATGCTGAATTTGGAAGAGAAAATCACTGAGGACAGCGACAAGCGTCTCAGTCGCACCCGCCGCGTTCCCGTTGGCGTGGTTGGCGGCATCGTTCCGTGGAACTTCCCAGTGTTGATGGCGATTCAAAAGATTGTGCCTGCGTTATTGTCGGGTTGCACGATGGTGCTAAAACCATCGCCTTTCACGCCGCTGGCGACTTTGCGTTTGGCGGAACTGGTGGCGGGCATATTCCCGCCGGGCGTGCTCAACATCATCACGGGCGGTGATGCGCTGGGACCATTGCTGACGTCGCACCCTGATATTGACAAGATCACCTTCACCGGCTCGACCGCCACGGGCAAACGCGTCATGGAATCGGCGTCGAAGGACTTAAAGCGCATCACGCTTGAATTGGGCGGTAATGACGCCGCAATCGTTCTGCCCGATGCCGATGTGGGCAAGGTAGCGGAAAAGCTGTTTTGGGCGAGCTTCTACAATGCGGGCCAAGTCTGCATCGCGGCCAAGCGTATCTACATTCACGAAGATATTTATGACGAACTGTCGGGCGCGATTGCGGCTTATGCCAAGGCAGTCAAGGTTGGCGACGGTGCCGAACAGGGCACCGCCATTGGCCCCATTCAGAACAAGCCACAATATAAGCGCGTTTTGGAGCTTATTCAGGACGCGAAGGACAAGGGTTATAAATTCCTCGCTGGCGGCGATCATGACCCGTCGATCCCTGGCTATTTTGTGCCTGTCACCGTGCTCGATAACCCGCCCGAAGATGCGCGGATTGTTGCCGAGGAACAATTCGGCCCCGTGATGCCGTTGATGAAATTTTCAACGATTAATGAAGTCATCAGCCGCGCCAACGCGTCGGATTATGGACTTGCCGGCTCTATCTGGACCAGCAACCCGGAGGCTGCGGTCGAAGTCGCCGAGCAATTGGAGACAGGAACTGTCTGGATTAACGAATCCATGCATCTCGCCCCCAACGCGCCCTTCGCCGGGCATAAGCAGTCCGGCTTTGGTGCGGAATTGGGTGAGGAAGGCTTGCTTGAGTTCACCTATCCGCAAGTGATCACGATAGCGCGCGCGGCGGCGTGAGCCCAAATCCTCCCCATCGACTTGCGATGGGGAGGGGGACCACCCGAAGGGTGGTGGAGGGGCCGTTAACGCCAAAGTCCCCTCCGTCACACTGCCGCTTTGCGTCAGTGCGCCACCTCCCCATCGCAAGTCGATGGGGAGAATAATCCGAACTTGACTCTCCCCCTTCAAAGTTTAATCGTCTGATTAAATTTCGAACATCAGGAGAGTGACTATGGCAGACGCCTATATTGTGGATGCGGTCCGTACCGCCGGGGGCCGTCGTGGCGGCAGGCTTGCCGGTGTGCATCCGGTGGATTTGGGCGCTGCGGTTCTTGATTCTATTGCCGACCGTAATGATTTTGACCCTGCGGCGATTGAAGACGTTATCATGGGATGCGTCATGCAGGGTGGCGAGCAAGCGGGCGACGTTGGTCGCAACATCGTGCTTGCGTCGCGGCTTCCCAATTCCATCCCCTCGGTCAGCATTGACCGCCAGTGCGGATCATCACAGCAGTCGATGATGTTTGCCGCTCAAGGCGTCATGTCAGGCACGCAGGACATTGTGCTTGCCGCTGGTATCGAAAGCATGACGCGTGTGCCAATGGGTTCGACATCTATGTTGTTCAAAAAAGAAGGCATGGGCACGTATAAAAGCCCGCGTTTGGAAGAAGCCTATCCCGGCATCATGTTCAGCCAGTTCATGGGCGCTGAAATGTTGGTCAAAAAATATGGCTTTACCCGCGAAGACCTCGACCAGTTCGCGTTGGAATCGCATCAAAAGGCGATTGCAGCCTCACAAAGCGGTGCATTTGCCAATGAAATCGTCGGCGTGGAAGTCGATACGCCAGAGGGCAAGTTGGTCCACAATAAAGACGAAGGCATCCGCTATGACGCGACCTTTGAAAGCCTGTCCGGCGTGAAGTTGCTTCAGGAAGGCGGGAGCATTACCGCCGCCAACGCCAGCCAGATCTGCGACGGCGCATCGGCGGTTCTGATCGTATCGGAAAAGGCGTTGAAAGAACATGGCCTGACCCCGCGCGCGCGGATCGTCAACCTGACGGTGACGGCGGGTGACCCGGTGATCATGTTGGAAGAACCATTGTTCGCAACCGACCGCGCGTTTCAGCGTTCGGGCATGAAAATATCCGACATTGACTTGTATGAGGTCAATGAAGCCTTTGCACCGGTGCCTTTGGCCTGGCTCAAGCACATAAGCGGCGACCGGTCCAAGATCAACGTTCATGGCGGCGCGATTGCTTTGGGCCATCCGCTGGGTGCATCGGGAACGAAGTTGATGGCAACATTACTGAATGCGCTGGAAGCACGCGGCGGGCGCTATGGCCTGCAAACAATGTGCGAAGGCGGCGGTCAGGCCAATGTCACGATTATTGAACGGGTTTAACGCGCGACCAGATAAACTTCACCGTAGCCCTGAGCCTGTCGAAGGGCGCTTATCGGTTAAACGCGCTTCGACGCAGCTCAGCACTACGGTATTTGAAAAAGGAATTTACATGAAACTAGATTCAACAGTCGCAGCCGTCGTCACTGGCGGCGCATCGGGCCTTGGCGAAGCAACTGCACGGGCGCTCGCTGCAAAGGGTGTGCGGGTCGCGATTTTCGACTTGCAAGCCGACAAGGGCGAAGCGCTTGCCGCTGAAATTGGCGGCGTGTTTTGCAACGTAAATGTCACCAGCGACGAAAGCGTTGACGCTGGCTTTGCCAAGGCACGCGCAGGCCATGGTCAGGAACGTATCTTGGTAAATTGCGCTGGAACGGGCAACGCGGTTAAGACCGCCAGCCGTTCGAAGGAAGACGGATCGATCAAGCATTTCCCGCTCGATGCCTTTGACCGCATCATTCAGATCAACCTGGTTGGCACGTTCCGCTGCATCGCCAAGTCGGCAGCGGGCATGTTGACACTGGAGCCGATGGAAGATGGTGAACGTGGCGCGATGGTCAACACCGCGTCGGTGGCGGCTGAGGACGGCCAGATGGGGCAAGCGGCCTATTCCGCATCCAAGGGCGGTGTTGTCGGCATGACCTTGCCAATCGCGCGCGATTTGATGAGCGAAGGCATCCGCATCAACACCATCCTGCCCGGCATTTTCAACACGCCGTTGATGAATGGTGCTCCGCAAGCCGTCAAAGACGGGCTTGCTGCATCCGTGCCGTTCCCCAAGCGCCTTGGCCACCCGCATGAATTTGCGCAGGTTGCGATGACGATGATCGAATGTGGGTATTTCAACGGCGAAGATGTGCGCGTTGATGGTGCGATCCGCATGGCGCCCCGGTAAACGCAACTTATCCATGAAAAATAACCGAAGCCCTGAGCTGTTAGCGCGCCGCCCTTCGACGGCCGCATCCTCCATGCAACCGCTGCTCAGGGCTTTGTTTTCATTGCGAGGCCAATTGCCATGACCGAATTCACCCAAATCCAATATGCTGTCGCCGACGGC
Organism: Sphingomonadaceae bacterium; assembly: GCA_016462305.1. Taxonomy (GTDB): domain Bacteria; phylum Pseudomonadota; class Alphaproteobacteria; order Sphingomonadales; family Sphingomonadaceae; genus Sphingorhabdus_B. The sequence goes on from JAEMTM010000065.1 coordinate 8,604, forward strand.
ATCGCGACCATCACCATGCATCGTCCCGAAAAGATGAATGCATTCACCAATGTGATGATGCGCGAGATGTGCGCGGCGTTTGATTTGGTGGACGCTGATGATGCGGTGCGTGCGGTCATACTAACGGGGGCAGGTGAACGTGCCTTTTGTGCGGGCGCGGACCTTACACCGGACGCGGGCGGCGATGTGTTCGCCAGCCGTTCACAGGTCGAATCGCTTTCGGACGAACGCGTGCGCGATTCCGGTGGTCGGCTAACGTTGCGGATATTCCAGTGCAAAAAGCCTGTCATTGGCGCAATCAACGGCGCGGCGGTGGGCATTGGCGCAACGATGCAATTGCCAATGGATTTCCGTTTGGCGAGCGAGACTGCGCGCTTCGGCTTTGTCTTTGCGCGGCGCGGGATTGTGCCAGAGGCGGCCTCTAGCTGGTTCCTGCCGCGCTTGGTTGGCATGCAACAGGCGTTGGAATGGTGCATGACGGGCCGGGTGTTCGATGCCGTCGAGGCGTTGAATGGCGGCCTCGTCCGCTCTGTCCATGCGCCGACCGAATTGATGGAAGCGGCGCGGGTGCTGGCGCGTGAGATAGCGGACAATACTGCGCCGGTATCCATTGCCCTGACGCGCGCCATGTTGTGGCGGCTGTCTGCTGCGGACCACCCGATGGCCGCGCATGCCATTGACAGCCGGGCAATTTACCGCCGCTCGCGGTCCGGCGATGCAAAAGAGGGCATCGCCAGCTTTCTGGAGAAACGCAGTCCGGTCTATCCCGACAAAGTTTCCACAGACTTGCCTGACTTCTTCCCATGGTGGGACGAACCTGTTTATAGGTAACCGCAGGGAAATGGGGAGCGGACACCAATGGCAACAACAGGACCAAGACTGGCAAGCGATTCATCGGATGGCAACACGGCGCGCGATCAATTGATCGAGGCCGCCAGCCAGATCATGCGCGAAGGTGATACGATTGACCTCTCGCTATCCGAATTGTCGCTTCGCGCTGGATTGAACAGTGCTCTGGTCAAATATTATTTCGGCAATAAAAATGGCCTGATGCTGGCGTTGCTGGATCGCGACATGGGCAATATCGTGCAAAGGCTTGGTGCTTTGGTGGCCAAAGACATGCCGCCTGCCGACAAATTGCGTGTCCATATTGGCGCGGTGATCGACACCTATCACGCCTTTCCTTACCTCAACCGCCTGTTGATGCGCATGGTCCGCGACAGCGCCCCTGCCGAAGCGGCGCGCATTGCGGAACTTTATCTCAAGCCGATTTCCAACGTTTACCAAGTGCTGATTGCGCAGGGCGTAAAGGCGGGTAAGTTTCGCAAAACCGACCCGCAATTTTTTTACTTCACGGTAACAGGCGCAGCCGACCGTTTCTATTCATCACGCTTGGTGCTGCGCCATTGTTACAACCAAGACGATTTCGACGAGAATATGCGCGATGCCTATCGCGAGCATACCATTGACCTCATCATGCGCGGGTTGTTGGTTTAGGTTGGAAAACCGATGCACGCACCTACAACAATATCGTCATCCCGACCAAGATTCCCTCCGTCATCCCGACCAACCGCACCTTCGTCATCCTGAACTTGTTTCAGGATAACGAAATAGCTTTGCCTGTTATCCTGAAACAAGTTCAGGATGACGAGGCGGTGTAGTTCAGG
>JAEMTM010000204.1 GCA_016462305.1 Sphingomonadaceae bacterium
GGTCAGGAGGACTCGCCTGTGCCCCTCCCCCATGCTTCGCATGGTCCCCCTCCCCATTCTGGGGAGGATTTGGGGGGTTTAATTCCTCCCCATTCTGGGGAGGATTTGCAACCACCCCACTCCACTACCCGTCCCCGTTCAGAACTTCATGCCGACCTTGACGCCATATAAACGTGGTTCGGCGGGAATGTAGCTTGGGATGCCAAAGGCCCCGCCCGTGTTGCCTGCATCGAGCAGATAATCTTCATCCAGCAGGTTGCGGGCAAAGGCGGAGATTTCGAAACGGTCCTGACCAAAACGGAGCCCCGCGTTCACATTGACCAGCGTCACGCCCGCTTGCGCGATGAGCGGGTTGTTGGGGACTTCGAAGAACATCTTGCTACGATAGGTCACCGACGGCGTGGCAAAGAAGGTCATGCCACCCAAATCCGCATCAATCGTAAAGCCGCCCGATGCCTGCACTTCGGGTTGCAAACGGAACTTTGCACCCCGGAAATTGGCCGCAATGGTCGGTTTGTCGTCAATGCCGCCGTCAATATAGCCGATATTGCCAAACACGCTGAGCCAGCTTGTTGGCTTCATGGTCAATTCGGCCTCAACGCCCTTGTTCTTGGCCGAGCCAGCGCTTTGCGTCTGTGTCGTGCCATTGGGCAAAACAACGCTGACCTGGAAATTATCGTAGGTCAGATAATATGCGCCGATTGAGCCGGAGAAAATGCCCAACGCACCCTTCAAGCCCACTTCATAATTCCAGATATTTTCGGCCAATACGGGGGTGAAATTTGCAACAGGGCCCGAGGATGTCGCAAGCGCGCCCAATTGCACAGTCGCCGACCGACGGCCCTTGGACACGGTGGCATAGCCGTTAAATTTATCAGAGAAACGATAGAGCAAGTTGAAGCGTGGTAGCACGGCCTGAAAGCTATCCTCCGTGCGGAACGTCTGACCTGCGGTATCGACTTGGCCCGGGACCAATGAAGCGCCGCCGGTCAGAGCCGAGCGCGGGACACGGGCAAAGAAACCAGACCGCCGCTTTTCGATCAAGACGCGTGCGCCAGCCGTCAGCTCGAGGCTGGGCGTGGGAATCCATGTGCCGTCGGCGAACATCGAATAGCTGTCATTGCGGCCCGAATTTTCAAACACCGAGCGATATGGAACGGGCGTCAACGCAAGCGCAGGGACGGTGCCATTGGCCGCAACGCAATTTCCACGGGTTGCGGCGGTGCTGGTTAAACAAGCGAGAAACACCCGCTCATTGCCGGAAAATGGGACATTTTGAATGCTGTTTTCGTGGAAGAAATTGAACCCGAATGATCCACGAAATTGGTCATCGGTGTAGGCAAAGCGGGTTTCGTGGTGGAACTGGTCGCCCTTGGCAAGTTCGGTAAATTCCAAATATGGTGCGGCAGAACCATCGGCGTCAAACACCTCAAGCGAGTCAAATTTGCGATAGCCATTGACCATATTCAGCGCCCAATCATCGGCAAAGTCATACTTCACCGTGAAATTTGCGTCATACACATCGCGCGTCAGGCCCAGCTTCTCCTGATATAAATCCTGCAATGAACGTGGCGATCCACCCAGATAGGCATCACCGAACGGATTGCCTGCACCCGAAGCTGTCGGCAATGCTTTGGAAACAAACGCCGTTCCGGGGTTGCGTTGACGATCATAAGTCAAAATGAGATCAGCGGTCAGCGCGTCATTGGGCGTAAAGCGAAGCGACCCACGCACACCAAGCTGATTTTGGCCATTCAAATCATCCTGATTTGGCGCAAGGTTGTTGACATAGCCATCGCGCTTTTTGAACGCGAAGGCGACGCGACCGGCCAGCATGTCCGATCCGACATTCATAAAGCCGCCGAGCTGGCGCTGATTAAAGTTACCAATGCCACCGGTCAGCTCGCCGGAAAAGCCAGCCTCTGGCCGCGCCGAAATGATGCTGATCGCACCAACCGCGGACGCCGTGCCGAACAAGGTCGCCTGTGGTCCCTTGATAACCTCAATCCGTTCAATGTCGTAAATGTCTTGATAGGAGCCACGCGACCGCGAAATATCGACGCCATTATAATATAATGTAACGCGCGCCGCCTGCTGCGCTGATCCGGAATCGGAGGTAATGCCGCGAATGACAACGCCGGGGTTGTTCGCGCTCTGCTCCTGAATATTGAGGCCGGGGATATAATTGGCGAGTTCGTCAAGATCGCTAACGCCAATCTCTTTCAGGCGTGCGCCGCTGAGTGCGCTGATCGTCACAGGAACATCGACCAGCCGCTCTTCGCGTTTTTGCGCGGTGACGATGATATCGCCTTCAAACGCTTGGTCATCGGCCTCAGCCGTCTGCGCATAAACGGGCATGGCGGTGGATGCAGACAGGATCGACAGTGCAAGAGCAATATGGGGACGACGCATGATAGGGAACTCCAGTAATTCGGGGACGCTGGCCCTATGCGCAATGGACGCGTCAATATGGGGACTGCCGTGCGACAGTTTGAATATGAAAATAAGAAATATTTGCGTCAGGGTGCGCTGGTGCGACGGGGGTTTTTGGGGGATGGTTTTTTGGGGGATGGTTTTTTGGGGGATAACGCATTTGCTAAAGGGATTAAGCACCCGTCGCCCCAGCACAGGCTGGGGCCTATCGCGCCTGTCGGTATGGCCAAACACCCGTGATGCCCACCAGCCTGTGTTAATTCCTCCCCGGCACGGGGAGGATATGGGG
>JAEMTM010000205.1 GCA_016462305.1 Sphingomonadaceae bacterium
GCCTAAAACCCCCGTCCTCTAAAAACCGCCTCAGGCCCAAAATTAAGATGCTGAAACAAGTCCCGCATGACGGGCGTGGGCGTTACAAAATATCCTGCAAAAGCATTGGAGAGGAAAGCGGCGACTTAGGCGGCCTCTTTTTATACCCTATCGCGCAACAGTTCATCGCCGATACACAATATTTCGGCCACGCTGTTTGCGTGTTTATGCGCCGTGCCAAGCAAAAGGCTTGGCGGGGCGGACAAGATTATCTAGGGAACATTCATGAACAAAAAATTCCTTGTGCCCGTCGCGGTGTTGGCCGCATCTTCCCTGCTTTCCGGTTGCGCTGCGCTCGGTCTGGGTGGTGGCGGTGCGAAGCCGGGTAGCAACACCCGTTATGTCGCGCGTGACGTAAATACGCTCTATGCCGCCGCAAAGGATAAGCTGGATAACAAGCAATATGAAGTCGCTGCGGCGTTATTTGACGAGGTGGAGCGTCAGCATCCTTATTCGCCATGGGCCCGCCGGGCGCAGCTTATGAGCGCATTTAGCTATTATATGGCGCAGAAATATAATGAATCGGTCCAATCGTCGCGCCGTTTCCTGTCGATCCATCCGGGTAACAAGGACGCGGGCTACGCTTATTATCTGATCGCTTTGTCTTATTATGAGCAGATCAGCGATGTGACGCGTGACCAGAAGATTTCGGAGCAGGCATTGGCCGCTTTGGGCGAGGTGCAGCGCCGTTACCCGACATCGCGTTATGCGTCGGATGCCACGTTGAAGATTGACCTTGTCCGCGATCATCTGGCCGGCAAGGAAATGGAAATTGGTCGTTTCTACCAACGTCGTGCCTTGTGGCTTGCGTCATCGCTGCGCTTTCGTGAAGTGGTCGATAAATATGACACGACGACGCACGCACCAGAGGCTTTATATCGTTTGACCGAAAGCTATCTTGCGATGGGCGTGCCCGAAGAGGCGAAGAAGGCAGCGGCCGTGCTGGGTGCCAATTATCCCGGCAGCAAATGGTATGCGCGTGCCTATAATTTGATGCAGAAGAACGCGCCCGCCGCGTAATGCCATGCTAACGGGGCTTTCGATCCGCGATGTCGTGCTGATCGAGGCACTGGACTTGGAATTTGCAGGCGGTCTTGGCGTGCTGACGGGTGAGACCGGGGCCGGTAAATCCATATTGCTCGATGCGCTTGGCCTCGCCCTTGGTGCGCGCGCCGATAGTGGCTTGGTACGGTCCGGCGCGGACAAGGCGCAGGTTACGGCGAGTTTTGATGCACCGGCTTATGTCGCGGCGTTCTTGGCCGATAATGACATTGATATCGACAGCGATGAACCTTTAATCATCCGTCGCTCGGTAAAGGCGGACGGCGGCAGCAAGGCGTTTATCAACGACCAACCTTGCTCTGCCGCGCTTTTGCGGGAAGTTGGCGCGGCGTTGGTTGAAATCCATGGCCAGCATGATGATCGCGGCATGTTGAACCCGCGTGGGCATCGCGGATTGCTGGACGCCTTTGGCCGAAGTGACACCGCAACCGTGTCGGCCAATTTTGCCGCGTGGCAGGATGCCAAATCGCGTTTGGATATTGCCCGTGAAGCGCTCGAAAACGCGGCCCGCGACCGCGAATGGCTGGAACATGCGGTGGCCGAGCTTGCCGCATTCCACCCACAACCCGGCGAGGAAGAGCAGCTCGCGGGTGAGCGGTCCGACATGCAAAAAGGCGAGCGCATCGCCGAAGACCTGAAGGCCGTGTTGGAAAGTTTTGATGGCCCGAAAAGCGGCCTGTCGCTGATCCGTGGCGCGGCGCGTAAGCTGGACCGTTTGGCCGACGCGCATCCTTTATTGGCCGAGGCGCTGACCGCATTGGACCGCGCGGTGATTGAGGCGAGCGAGGCCGAGGATAAGTTGAACGCCGCCGCGCGCGCGATTGAATATGAACCTGCACGGCTTGACGAGATTGAGGAGCGCTTGTTTGAGCTGCGCGCATTGGCCCGCAAGCATAATATTGCGCCCGACGGCATTATCGCGCTGCAGGAAAAGCTGACGGCGCAATTGCAGTCGATACAGGCAGGCGGCGAGGGGCTTGCGGTGTTGGAGGCCGAGGTCGCGGCCAAGCACACAGCCTATGTCGGGAGCGCAAGCGCATTGTCTGCGGTCCGTAACGCGGCTGCGGTCAAGTTGGACGCAGCGGTGAAGAATGAACTTGCGCCATTGAAGCTGGATGCCGCGCAGTTTCAGACGGCGGTGGAAAGATTGCCGGAGGACCGCTGGACCGCTTATGGCATGGACCGGGTCGAGTTCCTGATTTCGACCAATCCCGGTGCGCCTTTTGCGCCCTTGGCGAAGATCGCGTCGGGCGGGGAATTGTCGCGTTTCATTCTGGCGTTGAAAGTCGCATTGGCCGAAGAGGGCGGAGCGGCCACGATTATCTTCGACGAAATCGACCGGGGCGTTGGCGGCGCAGTTGCGTCGGCGATTGGCGAACGCCTTGCGCGTCTTGCAACCCGCACACAATTGCTTGCCGTGACGCACAGCCCGCAGGTCGCCGCCAAAGGACAGGCGCATTATTTCATCGCGAAATCGAGCCAAGGCACGGTAACACGGACCGGCGTTATCTTGCTCGATGCCGAAGCCCGCCGCCAAGAAATCGCCCGTATGCTATCCGGCGCAGAGGTAACAGACGAGGCGCGGGCACAGGCCGTGCGGTTGTTGGAGGTTGTATGA
>JAEMTM010000206.1 GCA_016462305.1 Sphingomonadaceae bacterium
CGCGACGCTGCCGAAGGCGGCAAGCGCGTCATCTTGGTCGAACAAGACAATATCCTTGGCCCCTCCCTCATCCGCGACCCGCAAGAGCAGGACGCCGCTTGGATTGAGGCGACCGCCGCCCGCATCCGCGCCGCAGGCGGCGTCATCCTCACGCGCACCACGGCCTCTGGCTATTGGGAACATGACCTCGTCACCCTGACGCAGCGCATATCGGAGCCGGGGCAAGTCCCCGCGCACAATGTGGCGCAACGTCTATGGCATGTCCGCGCTGGCCAGGTCATTCTCGCCACCGGAAGCATTGAGCGGCCCATGGCCTTTGCCCATAATGACCGCCCCGGCGTCATGCTGTCGCAAGCCGTGCGGACATATGTCCGCCGCTTTGGCGTCGTTCCCGGCAAGCGCGTCGTGATCGCAACCAACAATGACGATGCCTATAAAAGCGCGCAGGCGCTAAAAGATGCTGGCGCGCAAATTGTTGCGATCCTCGACGCACGGCCAGCCCCTGCGGGAGCCAACAGCGGGCATCGCGTCTACAACAACGCCGTTCCGCTTTCGACCAAAGGCGCGCGGCATTGCCTGAAAAGCGTATCCGCGCTGGTCGATGGCAAGGCGATGGACTGGGATGCCGATCTGCTTGCCGTGTCCGGCGGGTTTACGCCGGTCGTGCACCTGCATATGCAAGCGGGCGGGACGCTTGATTGGAATGAAGATGCGCAAGCCTTCATCCCCGCCGCTTCGCGTCAGAATGTGACAACCATCGGCGGGGCCGCAGAGCCGCAACCGATATTCAAAATGCTGCCCGTTTCCAACCTCAAGAAAAGTTTCATCGATTTCCAAAATGATGTGACATTGGCCGATGTCGATCTGGCTTGGGCCGAAGGCTATCGCTCGGTCGAGCATCTCAAACGCTACACCACTTTGGGCATGGCCACCGATCAGGGCAAGTTGAGCAATATGGCCGCATTGGGGCGCTTGGCCGAAAAGCAGGGCGTCGCCATTCCCGAAGCTGGTTTGACCACATTCCGGCCGCCATATACGCCCGTGACGATGGGCTTGATCGCAGGCGCAAGCGCAAAAGATGCCGGCGCGCATGTCCGCCGCCTTGCACTATATGATCTGCACGCGGCAAAGAATCCGATCTGGCAGCCATTGGGTTATTGGTTCCGCCCGCGCGCTTACCCCAACGGCGGCGAAACTTTGGCGCAAGCCGCGCTGCGTGAGGCAAAGGCCGTGCGCAACAATGTCGGGATGACCGATGTGTCCACGCTCGCCAAATTTGAAGTCAGCGGCCCCGATGCTGCCGCTTTCCTCGACATCATCTGCGCCACCACAATAAGCAAACTGGCCGTCGGGCGTGGCCGCTACACCTTCATGCTGCGCGAAGATGGCATTGTCTTTGATGACGGCACCGTGTGGCGGCTGGACGAGCATCGCTATCTGCTCACCAGCTCCACCGGCGGCGCGGACCGCATGGCGACGCATATCTCTTATGTCCGCCAATTTCTGTGCCCACATTTGCGCGTGTCTGCCGTCAATGTGCAGGAACATTATGCGGGCATTGCAATCGCCGGACCAAAGGCGAAAGCATTGCTCGCCGCCTTAATCGGCGAAGAACCACCACGCCACATGTCAACCGTTCCGGCGGCAATCGCGGGCGTTCCGGTCATCATCTTGGCCGCCAGTTACAGCGGCGAACGCGCCTTTGAAATCTATGTCGATGCCAGCCAAGCAGAGGCCGTTTGGACCGCCTGCGAAACGCAAGTGAACGAAGCAGGCGGCGCGTTATACGGGTTGGAGGCGATGGAGTTTCTGCGCATTGAAAAGGGCCATTTGGTCGTCGGCGGCGAAGTCGATGGGCGCATGACGCCGCATGATCTGGCGCTCGACAAAATGCTCAACAAGGCGGGCGGCTATATCGGCGCATCGGGCCTCGCCCGCCCCGCTTTGTCCGAAGCCGGGCGGCGGCAATTGGTCGGGCTGGAGGCGATTGCGGGCGACATTCCCGAAGGCGCGATGCTGATCCCCAGCGAAGGCGCATCACCGCAGGGCCATGTCAGCGCGGCGGCCTTCCGCATCATTACGGGCGGGTCGGTTGCGCTGGGCCAATTAACCGACGGCTTTTCGCGGCATGGGGAAATCCTCATCGCAAGCTCCCCCACACGCGGGCAACAGGCGCGGGTGCGCGTTGTGGCCCCGCATTTCTATGATGCCGCAGGGGAGCGTTATCGTGACTGAACTGACAATCTCCACCCTGCCCGCCGCCCCGCTGCATGTGTTTGAAATCTGGAGCAACGCAGCGGCGGTGGCCAAGCGATTCAAGGCAACATGCGGCTTTGCCTTGCCAGCGACCGGACGGTCAGGCGGCAACGATGCACTCCGCCTGATCCGTTTTGAACCCACGGTCTGGCTTGTCGAGGGCGATGCTTCGCCGCTGGCCAGCATATTATCCGATGACGGCGCGGTAACAGCCATCGGCGGCGGCATCGCCCGCCTCCGCCTGTCGGGCAAAGGCTGGCGCACGCTCCTGATGGAAGGCGGCGTATTCGACGCCGAAAGCCCAACTTTCACCGCAGGATGCAGCGCAGCGACAATCATCGACCATATCAACGTCCGCCTGCATATGGTCGACGAAATCACCTGCGACGCCTATGTGCCGTTGAGTTTCAGTCAAGGACTGCTGCACTTTTGGGAACAAGCCGCGGGGAGTTTGGTGGGGTAG
>JAEMTM010000066.1 GCA_016462305.1 Sphingomonadaceae bacterium
GTCATAGCGGTTCCATAGGCTCGCCTGATGCTGGGGAACCTGCCCCAAACGCACGTTGTCATTGCCAGCCAGGGTTGCGTCCTGATAGCTATATCCGCCATGGACTTGCCACGATGACGTAATGTTGCCCGTGACCGCCAGCTCGATGCCTTGCGTCCGGGTCGTGCCGATATTGATGCTGGCCACAGGATTGCGTGGATCAGGCGTCGTCGCATTGCTGCGTTCCAACTGAAACACGGCCAGCGTCAGGTTCAGATTGGGCTGCACATCCCATTTGCCGCCAATCTCGTAATTTGTGAACTTTTCCGGCGCGAGATTCTGCTGCGTCACCGTCAGCGCCAAAAACTGGTCGCCGGAGCGTGGCAGGAAAGACTGGCTGTAACTGCCATATACAGAGATATTTTCCTGCGGCTTGAAAATCAGGCCAAGGCGCGGACTGACTTTTTCGTCCTTCCGGGCAAAGGGCCGGTCAACGACGGGAAACAGGTCAGTGCCGTCAATGTCGAAATTGTCATAACGCAGGCCAGCAACAACGTCGATATGGTCGCCAAAGCTGATTTGATCCTGAACATAGACGGACAAGAATTTGACGTCGGACACGGTATCGCGTGTTAGTGCTTTGAAACTGACGGTCGGGAATATGGGATTGGCAAGGTTAAACGTGGCGTTGGACAACGCACCATTGAAACGCCGGTTCACCGATTTTTGATCTCCATATTCGGTGCCGACGAGGATTTTATGCATCAGCGGACCAGTTTCCACATCCCAGACCAAATTGGCTTGTGCGATAAAATTTTCACGCTGGGTAGGATCGCTATACGCGGCCAAAGCAACGGTGCCACTTTGCGCAGTCGCAGCACCATTGGGATAGACGTTCAGGTAAATTTTGTCATAGTCGCCATATAATATTGTGCCGCTAAAGCTCAGATTTGAAGTCAACGCACCATCAAGCCGCAGTTTGGCGATCTGCGCCTCCAACTTGGTATGATTGACGCCAGGAACGCCAAAAAATTGGTCGCGATAGCCAGCGATCGGGCGGTTGGGCTGACCGGCAATATTAGCGATTGACGGGACTCCTCGGTCGGTTGTGCGGTCGTCATGCACATATTCATAGGACAGCCCAAGCGTCCACGCGTCATTGAGTTTGAACGCAACATAAGGGTTCCAGGCGTAACGCGCACCGCCAACGAAATCGCGATGGCTGTCGAAGTTTTCGTAAACAGCGTTGATGCGCACGGCGGCTGCATCGCCCAAGGGCGCGTTGACATCCGCCGATATATCATAAGCGCCAAGGCTGTTAATGCTGGCTTGACCTGCATAAATAAAATCATCGCTCAAAGGTGATTTCTGCACGCGGTTGATAATGCCGCCACCGCCGCCGCGACCGAAGATCAGGGCATAAGGCCCTTTCAAAATTTCGACCCGCTCAATGTTATAAAGCCCGCGATAATATTGGACATCGTCGCGCACGCCATCCAAAAAGAAGTCAGCGGTGGTGTTTTGCCCGCGCAAGGTAATCTGGTCGCGGTTGCCCTCACCTTGGCCCACAGTCGTGCCGGGAACATAGCGCAATATGTCCGCCAGCGAATGATGCGCCTGATCGTCCAACTGCGCGCGGGTCACGACGTTGATGGTCTGCGGTATATCGATCAGCGGCGTGTCGGTTTTTGTCGCGGTAACCGAATTGGTCGCAAGATAGCCCTCGCTTAGGCCAGTCACAATGATCGTCCGGCTGTCATCATAAGCGTCGACATCAAACATTTCTTCGGCAAATGCGGGTTGCCCAAATGCCGAAGCGGACAACAAAGCGATAATGGACGCGGACAGGCGAAGCATAATGAACCTTTTTGCTTTATTGCGAACGATTCGCAAATCTATTTGGGTCCACTATTGCGAATCGTTATCATGTGCAATTGAAAATTGTCATAATCGTTGAATTGATTTTGCATCTGGGCGATTGTTTGCACTATCAAGATTGGACCGAAGGAGTTTTTGAACGATGCAAGCAACAATTTGGCACAATCCGGATTGCGGAACCTCCCGAAAAACCTTGGCGATTCTGGAGGAAACCGAAGGCGTCGTGGTTTCAGTCATCGCATATCGCGAACAGCCATTTACGCGCGCAAAGCTGGAACAATTGTTCGAGGATGCTGGCCTGACACCGCGCGAGGCATTACGCACACGCGGCTCCCCTGCTGAAGAATTGGGCCTTATCGAAGGTGCATCGCCAGAACAGATATTGGACGCGATGGTCGCGCATCCGATTTTGGTTGAACGCCCCTTTGTCGAAACGGCGAAGGGCGTTCGGCTGTGTCGGCCTCAGGAAAAAGTGCACGAAATTTTGTGAACGGCGTTACGCCGCGATGGCATAAGGTTGAATTTCACCCGACAGATACAGATTGCGCGCCTTGGCCCGGCTCATCTTGCCGGAGCTTGTCCTTGGCAAGGTGCGCGGTGGTACCAATTCAACGACGCAGTTCATGCCAGTGACCGAACGCACCTTGTCACGAATTTGTTCACGTAGCTTGGCACGTTCGACTTCGTCCGTGGTCCGGCATTGCACCAGCACGGCGGGCGATTCTTCACCACCCGGCATGGTGACCGCGAAGGCAGCAATGTCGCCAGCCTTAAAGCCGGGCAATTGTTCCACAGCCCATTCAATGTCCTGCGGCCAATGGTTTTTGCCATTGATGATGATCATGTCCTTGGCACGGCCAACGATGTAGATATAGCCATTCGACAGATACCCCATATCGCCAGTGTCGAGCCATCCATCGACCAAGCACGCATCGGTAGATTCCTTGTCGCGGAAATATTCCTTCATCAAGGACGGGCCAGTGCACCACACTTTGCCAATTGTCCTGTCCGCAACTGCCGCGCGGTTTTCGTCGCGGATCTCGATGGTCATGTCTTTTACAGCACGCCCACAATTGACGATTGCGCGATACCGGACCGGGCGGTCCGGCGCGCCCGGATGGCCCGTAAGTTCGGTCTCTTCAACCAACTCAACCTGAATGCCTTCACCCGGCGGCATGATTGACACCGCAAGCGTGGTTTCGGCAAGGCCGTAGCTGGGCAGGAACGCCGTCGCCTTGAACCCGGCATCGCCAAAGGCGTCCACAAATGCCTGCATCACGTCAGGCCGGATCATATCCGCGCCATTGCCTGCAAGCCGCCATTTGGACAGGTCAAAGCGGTCGTTCACATGGCTCTGGCTTGAAATCCGCCGCGCGCAAATGTCATAGCCGAATGTCGGCGAGTAACTGATAACCGTGCCGTCGGCGGCGCTGATGACGTCAAGCCACGCCAGCGGGCGACGGGCAAAATCCTCCGTCTTCATGTAATCAGTCGACACCTGGTTCGCCACTGGCGACAGAAAACAACCCACAAGGCCCATGTCATGATACCATGGCAACCACGACACGCAGCGGTCATTTTCGGTCACTTCCATGCCGTGCGAGTGCGCCGAAAGATTGTTTAACAATGCCTTGTGCGTCACCGCCACACCATGCGGGAAACGGGTCGATCCGCTCGAATATTGCAGATAGCAAATTTCGTCCGTGCCCGCCGCTGGTAATTCGGTTTTGGACGCAATCCGGTCGCTGAAGCTCTCCCAATCGAGCCCTTCAACGCCGCAAGCACGCGCCGCGTCATTGGCCATCTCGGCCAGTTCGGCGGGGAAAAACAATATCTTGGGATCACAGCTTTTCAACTGCACCGACAATTGATCGACATAGCTTTCCTTGCCGCCAAACGAGGTCGGTAGCGGCAGTGGGACGGGCCATGCGCCGGCATAGACACATCCGAAAAACAACGCCGCAAAATCTGGCCCTGTTTCAGCGACCAAGGCAACGCGGTCATCCTTAGCTATGCCGTGGCTGATCAACCGATAGGCCATTTTCAGCGCATCTTCGCGCATTTCGCTATAAGGATAAGGCCGCGCCAACTGGCCACGCATATCGTGGAAGTTCAATCCGCGCTGACCCAAAGCGGCGTAATCAAGCGCCGCACCAAGCGTGGCAAAGTCGGAAAAGCGGCGTTGCAAGCTGTCCTGCGTAGGCGTGGATGCGAGTGCGCTCATAGATTTTCCCATATTGTGATTAGGCTGCGGCCCGCATCACTTTTGATAATCACTTTCCCTAGCCGAGGATAGCAGTTCAAATTTCGACCCGACTGTGGCAAGAATAGGGCGTGAACCAACCCCGCCCTGCCAAAAAGCCCGCTCCACCGTTAAATGCGGAAAGGCTGCGTCAAATGGCGCTGCATTATGTCGGTAAATATGCCACCACGCAGGCGAAATTGGCGGGCTATTTGACGCGCAAAATACGCGAACGGGGCTGGGACGATGAACACTCCGCAGATATTGCCGGATTGACCGCGCAATTCACGTCCTTGGGTTATATCAACGACGCCCAATTTGCCGAGGCCCGCAGCCGGTCCTTTGTCCGCAGGGGCTTTGGCGGGCGACGGTTGAACGAGGATTTGCGCGCCAGCGGCATTGGTGACGCCGATGCCATAAATGCTAAAGCGCATATGGATGATAGCATTTTCACCGCTGCCGAAAACTTCGCCAGGCGGAAACGGCTTGGTCCCTTTGCACAGGAAGCCGCAGCACCGGAGAAACGCAATAAGCAGTTGAACGCTTTCCTGCGCGCCGGACATGGTTTTGAATTGGCGAAACGGTTTGTATATGCCGAACCCGGTGATGAGATCAGCGAAGACTGAGCCTAGTCGTAAACGCGGTCTGCTGTCGCCACCGCCTCTGACGCCCGAAGCGCGGAGATGATGCGCATGAGGTGTTGCAGATCATGCACTTCCAAATCCACCTCAAATGTGTGGAATTCGACATCGCGCGCGGTCATCCGCAGGTGGATGATATTGGCCTTGTGATAGCCGAATATCCCTGCAATCTCGCCCAATGTGCCGGGTCTGTTGTGGATGATCACCCGAAGCCGCGCCGACGCGCCGTCGCTGCCCTGCCCCCAGCTCAAGTCAACCCAGTCGGCGTCCGTCCCACGCGCCAACCGGTCGCATTCAATGGTGTGCACCTCAACCGGCTGCCCCGCCAGCCGCAGCCCGACAATCCGGTCGCCGGGAATGGGATGGCAGCATTCGCCAAGATGATACCCCACGCCTGGGGTCAAGCCACGGATAGAGATCGCGCTTTCCTGACTCGGAAAATCAATATGGCTGCCATCGGCCTCGAAACCAGGCACGAGCGCCTCCATCACCGTGCGGTCGTTGATTTTGCCCAAGCCGATGCGATGCATCAACTCGTCCTCATCCTCCAGCTTTAACCGCGTCAGCGCCGCCATGAGCGCCTTTTTGCCGATTTTGGTCGGCATACGTGCGGCGATTTCTTCATACAGCTTGCGCCCAATCACAACCAGCTCATCGCGTTCCCGGTGTCGGACATGGCGACGGATGGCGGCGCGTGCCTTGCCCGTGGTCACAAAGTTCATCCACGCCTGTTGCGGCTCTTGCGCCTTGGACTTCAGAATTTCGACCATGTCACCATTGCGCAACTGCGTTCGCAACGGCACATGACGGCCATTGACCTTGCCACCGACGGTTTTGTCTCCAAGGTCGGTGTGCACAGCATAAGCAAAATCAACGACCGTTGAACCCTTCGGCAACTGGTGCAGCGCACCTTTAGGTGTAAAGGCGAAAATGCGGTCCTGATACATCGCCATCCGCGTATTCTCGAGAATGTCTTCGGCATCTTGGCTTGTTTCGAGTATCTCGATCAGATCGCGCAGCCATCCCGCCTGCCCATCGGGCTTGTCATCCTGCTTATAGGCCCAATGCGCGGCAAAACCATGTTCCGATTTGCGGTGCATCTCGGCGCTCCTGATCTGCACCTCCACCCGCATATTTTTGGCGAACATTATCGTTGTATGGATCGATCTATAACCGTTGCGTTTAGGTGTGGAGATAAAATCTTTGAACCGTCCGGGCACCATCTGCCAACGCCGATGCAGCACGCCTAAGGCGCGGTAACAATCCTCGGTCGTCTCGGTAATGACGCGAAAGGCGTTGATGTCGGTCAGTTGTTCAAACGCGACATGGCGCTCCTGCATCTTTTTCCAGATCGAATAAGGGTGCTTTTCGCGGCCGGAAATTTTGATTTTAAGGCCAGCCTGCTCCATTTCCCAAGCGATGGTCTGGTTGATCTGGTCAATCTCGATATCCGCCTTGTCGCGAATTTGCTTCAGGCGGCCCGTTATCGTCTGATAAGCCTCAGGCTCCAATTGTTCAAAGGCGAGCAACTGCATCTCGCGCATATATTCATACATGCCAATCCGCTCGGCCAGCGGGGCATAAATATCCATCGTTTCCTTTGCAATACGGCGCCGCTTTTCGGGGCTTTTGATGAAATGCAGCGTCCGCATATTGTGCAGCCGGTCAGCGAGCTTGACCAAAAGCACGCGTATATCATCGGAGATTGCGAGCAAGAATTTGCGCAGATTTTCGGCGGCCCGCTCATCCTCGGTCTGCGCTTCAATCTTTGACAGCTTGGTAACGCCATCGACCAATCGTGCGACCTCAGGACCAAAGCGCTTTTCAACATCTTCGATAGTGGTCAGCGTGTCTTCCACCGTGTCGTGCAGCAACGCAGTGATGATCGTGTCCTCATCCATTTTGAGGTCAGTCATCAGCCCTGCAACCTCTACCGGATGGCTGAAATAGGGGTCGCCAGAGGCCCGCCTCTGCGCCCCATGCATTTGCACCGTGAACACATAAGCCTGGTTAAGCCGATCTTCATCGACATCAGGTGCATACGCCCGCACCCGCTCAACCAGTTCATATTGCCGCATCATCGGTTCAACTTGGGTCTTTTACGTTGCGATGCAACAGGAAAATCATTCTAAACGCGTTCATCCTAAGTTCGCCCCAGCAAAAACTGACAATGTATGTAAAAACGGCAAGGGGGCGGAGGTTCTAAAATATCCTTTTGATCGTTTCTGCAAAAAAACACTTTCCTACAATATATCTGATATGTTCTATACTGTTGGATGACACATACACCCACCTCACTCGCCCGCCCCGAAGATGCCTCAAGCGCTCAAACGGAAACACCCCTTGCCAATTCGGACGCACCTGCACCCGACGGATATGATTCGCCTGAATATTATGATCCGCAGGAATATCGTTGGGTCCCTGTCCGGCGACGACCGCGCCATGACGGATGGACCGAAGAAAAACAAAGGCGCTTTATCGAAGCCTTGGCAGACACGGGTCTTGTTAGCCACGCCGCAAAATCGGTAGGGATGAGCCGCGAATCGGCCAACCGCCTCCGCCGTTCGGCGCATGGCGCGGCCTTTTCGCGGGCATGGGATGCGGCCCGGCAATATGCAGGCGGCGCGTTGGAAGATATTGCCTTTGAACGCGCCATCCAAGGCGTCGAACATAATGTATATGATGAATGTGGCGAAGTGATCTGCACCAAACGGGTGTATAATGATAGGCTGCTGACCTTTTTGCTCCGCCATCTAAAGCCGGAGCGTTATGCCCAAAATGCATCGGCAACGCCTGTGCCACCCGCGAGCAATCTGGAAATGAGCCTGCGCGCGATGGAACCGCAACTGCCCGCGCCGCCTGAGGCGTTGATGGATACAGAGTCGCTTGAAGATGCATATGCGCTAGCCGATTTGGCAGACGGCATCTTTCCGCATTTTCTGTCGGAACAACGTCCAGATGAAGACGCAGTACGATTATTACAGGAGAAATGCGATGCGGGGCTGCAACGTCGTTTGATCGCGGTTGGTCTGGCAACCCCAAAAGACCCGCCACGGCGGCGTTTTAGGTGAGACCTTAGTGTGACTTTTCAACTATCCAACAGCGCAACAAAAATGCGCCGAAGGGTCGGTCCCTTCGGCGCAGTTTGCATTCGGCTCCTAAAGCTGCACGAAACATGCAGCAAGGGGGTAGGAGAGCGGAGCCGAAAAATTCCGGTCCTGACCCTAGTTTTTGGCAATGGCCTTTGCACTGTCGCCATTGCATGCCGCAACTTCTTCAGCCGTGAACACACGCTTACCGGCGGTGAAGGCGGTAACTGCACCGAATTCGCGGGCGATGCTGATGCACATATTCTTTGGCGCAGTCGATGCGATTGGCGCGCGGCAGCTCGTGCCTTCGCACTTTACATATACGCTGCGCAACAGCTCTGGCTTGGCAGTGGTCGGCTGCGCCAGCTCGGCCTTGTAATAGCTATTGTTGGTGTTGGCATGTGCCTGCGGCGCTGCGAACAAAAAAGTTGCGCTCAAAGCCGTGGCAGCAGCAAGCGCGCCCATGCGGGCGGTAATTTGGGAGAGAGTCATCATATCATCCTTTAGCTTTGCTATATTTTCAAATCACAACCCGGAGCTTTGGTTCCTTGGCCGTGATTTGCGCCTCTGATAGATCAGTTGCGAATCACTACTTATTATTGTAAGTTTCTAAATGCAACTTAAATTTGTAATTTGGGTTGATTATTTGGAACAAGGGTCGCAATCTGCGATCGGGAGGATGTTTGATGGGTGAATTGCGGGAACCTTTGGACGAGCTCGCCGAATGTGGCCTCCCCATGGCGCTGGAGGCGATGGGCGAACGCTGGTCATTCATGATCTTGCGCGCGGCCTTTAATGGCGTTCGGCATTTTGAGGAGTTTCTGTCCGAATTCAGCATTGCGCGCAACATATTGGCCAACCGCCTGACTCGCTTGACCGAAAGCGGAATATTACACCGCACCCCCTGCCCCGACGACCGGCGAAAGGTTGAATATCGCCTGACGGAAAAAGGGCTCGACTTACTGCCAACGATGATTGCCCTGCGCCAATGGGGCGAAAAATGGGGCACGGGCGTTTTGTCCAATCCGGTATTGGTCGATGACCGTGACAGGCAGCCAATCCTGCCGGTCACAATCCGTAGCCATGACGAACGGGTTCTTGGCCATATGGACCTATGCTGGATGAACGCGGCGGACATTACGCCGATCAGCGCCGACACGCATGAAGCGGATGATCGCGTCCGGAAGTTAAGCGCAATTTAACCTGCGCGCCTGACCCTAAAGCGGCCATTGAATTTTTGTTGCGAATCTGTTACACTTCGCGCCGTCAGGCCAAAAATGGTCGATGACTGCGCGTCCAATCCAGGCAGCGACAGGTTCATGACGTAAGGGACGAACAAAAAAAGTCTGATGGGTGACGCTCTGTTGCCTGAACAAGCTATTTCTCCCGAATAACCAGAAAGGTCGTAATATGACGTCCACCGCGGCGATTTTTGATGTAGGCGATTATGTGGTATATCCCAAGCATGGGGTTGGCCGCGTGATTGAACTCCAAGATTCCGAAATCGCAGGGATGCAGCTTCAGTTGTATGTCCTGCGCTTTGAAAAAGAAAAAATGACGCTTCGCGTGCCTTTCAACAAGGCCGAAGGCGTCGGTATGCGTAAGCTGTCGAGCGACAAGACGCTGAAGGAAGCGATGCACACCTTGACCGGCAAGCCCAAGGTGAAACGCACCATGTGGTCACGTCGTGCGCAAGAATATGAAGCGAAGATCAACTCGGGCGACCTTGTATCGATCGCCGAAGTGACACGCGATCTGTTTCGTCCCGACGACCAGCCAGAGCAAAGCTATTCCGAGCGGCAAATTTTTGAAGCCGCATCCAGCCGTTTGGCGCGCGAGCTCGCCGCCATGGAAAAGACCGATGAAAAGGCGGCGCTCCAGAAAATTCTCGTCATCTTGAATGAGGCGGCACCGCAATATTACGAAAAAGCAGATTAAACTTTCCTTATCGAAAAAAATCTGAAGGGCGCTGGAAACGGCGCCCTTTTTTCGGGCTTCATGCTACCGCGTAACGCCCAGCCTGACAATAAGATGTCCCGAATGATATGAGGCAGCATGGCCAAGATAATAGTCTGGTATGACGGGGCGTGTCCCCTGTGCATTCGCGAGATTGCATTGATGCGTCGGCTTGATCGGCGGCGCGCCATCGATTTCCGCGACATCGCGCCTGCGGATGCGGTGTGTCCGCTTGACCGTCAATTGATGCTCGCGCGCTTCCACGCCAGCGAAGACGGCGTTATCCTATCTGGTGCCGCCGCCTTTGCCGCCATGTGGCGGGCAATAGCATTGCTGAAACCGCTTGGCCTCATCGCCCGCAATGC
>JAEMTM010000067.1 GCA_016462305.1 Sphingomonadaceae bacterium
TATAGCCGCTTATGATGTTTGGCTCAAATACCTTGGGGAATGGCTGGGTTGTGCCCGCCGACGACGCTGCGATTACCGCTGCGGCGCAGCTTCTTCGCGCCGGACAGATTGTCGCGATTCCCACTGAGACGGTTTATGGCCTTGCGGCAGACGCGCAAAATGCAGAGGCGGTTGCGCGCATTTTTGCGGCAAAAGGGCGGCCGGATTTTAATCCGCTTATTGTGCATGTTCGTGATCGGAAAGCCGCAGAAAAGCTGGGTGTGTTGAACGCTACTGCGCAGGCACTGGCCGACGCCTTCTGGCCGGGGCCGTTGACGCTGGTTTTGCCCTTGCAACCCGGCGCTCCGGTTGCCCGCGCGGTAACCGCAGGGCTGCCGACAATCGCCATTCGGTGCCCCGCCCATCCCGTGATGCAGGCATTGCTCCTAAAAAGCGATTTAAGCCTCGCTGCGCCCTCTGCAAACCGGAGCGGGGCAATCAGCCCAACGCGGGCGGATCATGTCTTAAAAGGCCTTGGAGGGGCCGTACCGATGATTTTGGATGGGGGTCCATGTTCGGCGGGGTTGGAATCAACCATCATTGCTGTGCGCGATGATGGTTGGCAGGTGTTAAGACCGGGGCCGGTCAGCGCAATGGAAATTGAACAGATGCTCGGATACCCGCCTTTGTCCTTGCCCAGTAGCGCGATTGAGGCACCTGGCCAAATGGCCAGCCATTATGCGCCGTCCAAACCCGTCCGCTTGAACGTCACGGTCCCAGAAAAGGGCGTGTATCTCATTGGTTTTGGGGCAATAACGGGCGACGAAAACTTGTCCTCAACCGGTGATCTGGCGCAGGCTGCGGCGCATTTGTTTGAGGCGCTGCACAATGCGGATGCGAGCTTGGCCAATGCAATCGCGGTCGCGCCAATTCCGCATGAGGGCATAGGCATCGCCATGAACGATAGGCTCGCAAGAGCAGCCTTCAGGTGATGAAATTGCTGGCCGCCATCATGATTTTGGCGGTGCCCGCGCCGACGGTATCGGTGTCCGCGCCGGACATCGCCAACTATCAAGCATTGGCCGAACAGGATTTGCGACTGGCGATGGTGGGCCATCGTTTGGCGCTGGCAAATGCGCCATTTTGCGCACGCAAGAGCCGCAACCCCGGCTGGGTGCTGCACGACAAGGCGCAATATCCTGACGCCGCCACGGCGCAGGCCGCGTTTGGATTTCGCCTGCCGGTTGCCGTGTCCGCGGTCGTTCCGGGCGGCGCGGCGCAAGCGTTGGGGATCAAGCCGGGTGATGCCATAATCGCTGTAAATAAAGTTGATTTTACCAGCCCAGATTTGGTGAAAGGAAAACGCGCCAGTGCGCGATTGGAAAAACTTCAAGATATGCTGGGGGAGGCGCTGGACACAATCGGCACTGCAAACGTCACGTTGATGACGGCAGATGGCGTCAAGAGCGTGAAACTTGCCCCGCTTGCTATCTGCGCATCCCGCTTTTGGGTGGATGCCAAATCCAAACTGGACGCAGGCGCGGACGGGGTGTCGGTCCGCGTGACTGCGGGGTTGATGGCGTTTACCGCCGACGATGAGGCGCAGCTTGCGGCCGCCGTCGCACATGAAATGTCGCATAACCTGCTCGGACACCGCCAAAGGCTCGCCGCCAATGGTAACAGCGATAAGCAGATATTAGAGACGGAAATCGAGGCGGACAGGCTTTCGGTCTGGCTGATGGCGAATGCAGGCTATGATACCCAGGCTGCGTTGCATTTTATGGAACGATATGGCCGGAGAACCGACCTTGGGATATTTTCCGCAGGAACGCATTTAAGATGGAAGAATAGACAAAAGGTGATGCGGCGTGAAATTGCCTTGATACAGCAGGCAGTTACTGAAGATCGTCCTGTGCCGCCGCCATTGCTAGCGCCGGGCAAAATGTAAAACAAGTTGCACATTAAAACGCTATTTCATCCTGAAGAACATTCAACTATCAGTTGGGTTAAAGCCGCGCAGGGGAGGACCGTTTGCCAGTATCTTCAAAATTTTTGACGGGCCTATTGCTGCTGATTTCACTTTCTGGTTGCGGCGACAGCGCGCGCGAAAGCAAAGTCGCGCCCAAGGCCGCCTTCCCCGTCGAGATATTCACTGTGAGAAATCAGAGCGCAGAGCGGGAGATCAACGCCGTTGGCACGGTACGCTATCGCCGCGAAACGCCTCTGGGTTTTACCACCGCAGGCAAGGTCGCTGTTGTGCGTTTTGAAGAAGGTGACGTTGTAAAGCGCGGCGCATTATTGGCTGCGCTCGACACGACCAATGTTGGTGCGGACATGAGTGTTGCGACAGCCGAGCGTGATCGCGCCCGGGCAGAGTTTGACCGTGTCCGCGCACTTTACGCCGATGGCTGGATAACCAAAGCGCGGTTTGAGGCCGCTGAAGCGTCGTTAAAGGGCGCAGACGCGCGCGTGCGGCAGGCCGGATTTGCGCGCAATACGGCGCAGCTATACGCCCCGTCAAACGGCGTTGTGCTGATGCGTAATGCGCAGGCCGGGCAAGTCATCGCCGCCGGAATGCCAGCGCTTATTTTGGGGGAGGCCGACGACGGCTTTGTCTTCCGCGTTCCAATCGTTGATCGTGACGCGTCGAAACTGCGCGTTGGCATGGCGGCAGATATAGTGATTGAATCCGCAGGTGATTCACCGCTGACGGCGATGATATCGGAGATTGACGGTCGCGCAAACGCGGCCACGGGGGCGTTCTCCGTTCAATTTCGGCTGCCCAATCGGCCAACATTGCGGTCGGGGCAAATAGGGACCGCAACCATAAAGCTGCCAGCGTCGGACGACGGGACAATATTACAAATTCCGGCAAGTGCTTTGTTCGGAGTCCGCGCGGGCGAAGGCTTGGTTTATGTGGTGGATGCCAAGAACCGCGTTGAAACGCGCAATGTCATCATACAAAGGGTCGCGGATGATTTCGTTAATGTGTCGGGTGGGGTACAGCCGGGCGACAAGATCGTGACGTCCGGTTTGGAAAAACTGCGCACCGGGTCTGCCGTGCGGATTGTCAAGGGACTGCGCTAGTCCATGCATATCGCGGAGTTGGCAATTCGTCGATGGCAACTGACCCTTGTGCTGTTCACGTTGCTCTGCGCGTTGGGCTTTTCTGCATTTCAGCAAGTTCCCCGCGCCGTTGACCCGCATTTTTCGATGCCTGTCGTGTCAATTGTGGCATTGCAGCCTGGGGCCGATGCGGCAGAGATTGAGCAAACCATTGCCAAGCCGATTGAGGAACTGGTTCAGGGCTTGGAAGATGTCCAAAGCGTCGTATCCACAAGCAGCGACGGTAATGCGGTTATTCGGGCGGAGTTCGATTGGTCGGGCAATCCGGACCAATATTTCAACGATACCGTGCGTGAGGTCACTGCGATCCGGAACCAACTACCGGCGGACCTTCAGGGCCTGCAATTCGAAAAAATCCGCACCACAAATGCGTCTATCCTTCAAATTGCGCTGCTGAGCGATAGTGCAAGCTGGTACCGGA
Organism: Sphingomonadaceae bacterium; assembly: GCA_016462305.1. GTDB lineage: Bacteria > Pseudomonadota > Alphaproteobacteria > Sphingomonadales > Sphingomonadaceae > Sphingorhabdus_B. Next base: position 3,527 of record JAEMTM010000067.1, read on the forward strand.
TGGAAAAATATGCCCGCGATGTCAGCGAGGCCTTGGGGCGGGATAAAGAGGTCCGTCAGGCAGAAATTTACGGCCTGCCCCAACCGGAAATCAGCGTTGCGATAAATACCGGCAGGCTTGCCGAGTTGCGGTTGCCAGCAAGCGTTGTGGTCGATGCGATCCGCGTTGGCGGCGCGGATGTGCCCGCTGGCGCGGTCATCAGCGGTGCACGCAGATTCAATGTGGAGACGGGCGGCGCATTTCGTGACCTCGAAAAAATTCGCAACCTTCCGATCCGGTCGAACGACGGGTCGATAATCCGTGTCGGAGATGTCGCCGACGTGAAAATCAGCGCCGCGGAACAGCGCGTGAAAGTCAGCCATAATGGCAAGCGCGCCGTCTTCATTACCGCCAATCAAAAACAGGGTACCGATGCCACGAAGTTACGCAATCGGTTGGTCGAAGAACTTGCAAGACAACAGGCGTTGTTGCCGCCCGATATACAGGCCGTCATCCAGTTTGACCAAAGCAAGGATATTCGCAAACGCTTGAACGAGCTCGCCCGCGACTTCGCAATCGCCTTGTTTCTAGTGCTGATCACACTGTTGCCCTTGGGCTGGCGGGCGTCGGTCATCGTGATGATATCGATCCCGCTGTCGATTGCATCGGGGTTGCTAGCAATATCGGCTTATGGTTTTAACCTTAGCCAATTGGTGGTTGCGGGCTTCATCCTGACATTGGGGTTATTGGTCGATGACTCGATTGTCGTGGTCGAGAATATCTCGCGACACCTGCGCATGGGGAAAAGCCGGAGCGAAGCGGCGATTGACGGCACCAAAGAGATTACGATGGCGGTTTTGGGGTCGACCGGCGTGTTGGTCTTTGCCTTTTTGCCCTTGTTCTTTTTGCCGGAAGGGGCGGGCAAATTCATCCAGAGCTTCATCGGCACCATCGTTGCAACGATTACGGCATCAATGATTGTTTCGCTCACGATCGTGCCGTTTCTTGCAAGCCGAATCCTGAAAGGCGATGCGCCGGAGGCAGGCAGCCCGCTTCTGCAATGGCTGATGGGCAAAATTGACCGTTTTTACCACCCGATGCTCCATTGGGCGCTCGACCGGCCTCGCCGTTCCGTTTGGGGTGCATTAATTGGCACCTGCGCGGCATTTTCGCTTGTGCCGATAATGGGTTTCAGCCTGTTTCCAAACGCCGATACATCTTATTTCCGCGTTATAGTGGAGGCGCAGCAAGGCGCGAGTGTCGCCGAAACGGGCCGCATTGTCGCCCAAGTATCCGCCATTCTGAAAACCGAACCCGCGATCAAAGTCCGCGCAGAAAATGTCGGCGCCTATAATCCGCCGGTTTTCTATAATGTGTTTCAACGCGGCGAAAACCCGACCCGTGGCGAAGTGATTGCAATCATGGATACGTGGGAAGGCACAAAGTCCAAAGCGATGGTTGACAGGTTGCGCAAGCAATTGGACCAGCTATCAGGCGCGCGGATCAGGCTGATGTTGTTTCAGAACGGTGCCCCCATCAACGCCCCTGTCGAGTTTCGTGCCTATGGTCCTGATCAGGACGAGCTAAAACGGCTCGCGGGGCAAATGGAGCAAGTCTTGCGCGAAACCCCCGGCACCAGAGACATTAACAACCCAGTTGCGTTTGATAAGGTCGATTTGGACATACGCGTTGACGATGCCAAAGCGGCGTTGCTTGATGTGCCTGCGGGTGCCGCACGGCGGGCGATACGGCTTGCGCTTAGTGGCGAGCGGGCTGGCACCTATCGCGACACCGAAGGGGACAGCTACCCCGTTGTCGTCCGCTTGCCATTGGCAGAGACGCAGCCGGTTTCGGCGTTGGAATCGATCTATGTTTCGAACCGAAGCGGACAGGCGGTTCAATTGGCGGAAATTTCAAACCCGACACTGGAATCAACGCCTGCCGCCATTTATCGTTATAATCTTCAGCGTTATGTTGGCGTCACGGCCCAGATCACCGACGGTGTCGTCGTGTCCAAAGTGAATGCCGATGCGAAAAAGCAGATGGACCAGATTCCGCTCAAGCCCGGCTACGCCATCGCGGTGGGGGGTGAGGCGGAAAAAATCAAGGATACCTTTTCAGGCTTCGGCCCAGTGGTGGTGGTGGCCTTGTTCAGCATATTCGCCATATTAGTGGCCGAATTTGGCAGGTTTAAGGAGGCTTTGGTCGTCGCCGGCGTCATCCCCTTGGGCACCTTTGGCGGCCTAATCGCATTGCTGATCACCGGTAACAACCTGTCCTTTCTTGCGATCATTGGATTTATCGCTTTGGTCGGGATTGAGATTAAAAACTCCATATTGCTGGTCGACTTCACCACGCAGTTGCGCCAGCGCGGCCTTGGCTTGCGTGAAGCGATTGAGAAAGCGGGTGAAGTGCGATTTCTTCCGGTGCTGCTGACGTCCGTGACCGCGATAGGCGGCCTGATGCCGCTCGCTTTGTTTGGCGGCAGCCTGTATTCGCCGTTGGCAATCGTGTTAATCGGGGGGTTGATTTCTTCTACTTTGCTATCACGTATTGTGACGCCAGCGATGTATCTGCTGGTTGTGCGCGGGGACGCGGCAAAGGCTGCAAACTCCGCCCAAGTTCAAGGATAGATTATGCCGCAAGAAGAAGCCATTTTTGCCGGAGGGTGTTTCTGGTGCACCGAAGCTGTGTTTGGACAACTGCATGGCGTTAGCGGTGTCGTGAGCGGCTATATTGGCGGCCATACGGTCGATCCGACTTACAAAGACGTGTGTGGCGGAAATACCGGCCATGCCGAGGCAATCCGCATCGCATTCGATGCCGATGTCATAAGCTATGCCGATTTGCTCGAAATATTCTTTGCAACACATGATCCGACGCAGCTTAATCGGCAGGGCAATGACATCGGCACCCAATATCGTTCGGCCATTTTTCCATTGTCCGACGAACAGCGTGCAGAGGCCGAAGCGGGCATAGAAAAGGCCGCAAGTGATTGGCCCGCACCCATTGTGACAACCATTGAGGGCCCCGCCATTTGGTATCCTGCCGAAGATTATCACCAAGAATATTGGGATGGCGAAGGACAGCGCAACCCATATTGCCTCGCAGTCATTCCGCCAAAATTGGCAAAGTTGAAAAAAGGATTTGCCGCACGGATTGCGAAGTCTGCGTAGACTTTGTTGTTTCAGGTGCTAAGCGGAGATTATGACACATAAACCTGTTCGAAAGGCTGTTTTTCCTGTTGCTGGATTGGGAACGCGCTTCCTGCCCGCGACGAAAGCCATTCCTAAAGAAATGCTGCCGATTGTTGACAGCCCGCTCATTCAATATGCGGTGGATGAAGCGCGCGAGGCCGGCATAGAGCAGATGATTTTTGTCACGGGTCGCGGCAAAAGCGTCATTGAGGATCATTTCGACATCGCGTTTGAGCTTGAGCATACCATGACCGCACGCGGTAAAGACGTGTCGGTTTTGGCAAACACGCGGCTTAGTCCCGGCAATTGTGTATATGTTCGGCAGCAAGAGCCCTTGGGCCTTGGCCATGCCATCTGGTGCGCCCGCGACATCATTGGCGATGAGCCATTTGCCATCTTCCTGCCCGATGAGTTTATGCACGGATCGCCGGGATGTATGAAGCAGATGGTCGATGCGTATCACCAGATTGGCGGAAACATCATCAGCGTGCTTGAAGTGCCGCGTAAGGATGTTTCCAGCTATGGTGTGATTGCACCGGGCGCGGCGAATGGTGCGGTGACCGAAATATTGGGCTTAGTTGAAAAGCCAAAGGTTGAGGATGCGCCTTCGAACTTGATCGTGTCTGGGCGTTACATCCTTCAGCCGGAGGTTATGCGCATACTTGAGGGGCAGGAAAAAGGCGCAGGCGGTGAAATACAGCTTACCGACGCCATGGCTCAGATGATCGGTCGGCAACCCTTTAACGCCGTCACATTTAACGGCAACCGTTATGACTGCGGATCAAAAGTGGGATATATCGAGGCGAACTTAGCACTAGCGCTGCAACGCCCAGATATGGCAGAGCAGATACGAACGATTGCATTGAATTTACTGAAGTAAATTATTTCCGGGAGAATGTTTGTGGGACGGAATATGCGTTTGGTGTTGGCGATAGCCCCCATGATTTTGTTGCAAGGATGCGTTGCGTCCGTTGTCTCAAGCGTTGTTACAGCACCGGTGAAGGTTTTGTCCAAAACTGCTGATGTCCTTACCACCAGCCAGTCGGAATCCGACGAAAAACGTGGGCGCGAAATGCGTAAGCGCGAAGAAAACCTTGGAAAACTGTCTCGTCAGTTGAATAAAGCGCAAAAACGCTGCGCCGATGGCGACAGAGATGCCTGCAAAAAAGCGCAAGACATTAGCGATCAAATTGAGGACGAGCCGGACGGTCGGTAACGACACATATTGTCTACCAAATGGCTACGCACATCGACAAACGACTGCAGCGTAACCTGTGTTGCCGTTTGTCGACCAAATAGTGCGTTTGTCGAAGGCGGCTTGCGGATGATCATCCCGCACTGCTAGCCCGTGATGATACCACAATAGTTGGAGATATTGTGGATCTTGCGGGAGTTTTTTTGATGTTTGGTTTGAAAATCCAGCGGGCGTTGCTGGCCACAGCAGCGGCTATACTGTCTGTGCCGGGCGTTGCTGTTGCGGAAGTCGATAACGCCAACGCCGATATGTCCGTGACCCCAACGGGTAGCCGGAAATTCGACCCTGATTTTTTTGCGGCTTATGCGCCAGTGACCGCGCTTGATATGGTGCGGCGCATTCCCGGCTTTTCCATTGATCAAGGTGAAGGTCGCCGGGGTTTCGGTGAAAATGCTGGCAATGTTCTGATTGACGGTGATCGTCCCTCAACCAAATCCGATGACATTTTTACGATCCTCTCCCGCATACCCGCAAGCCAAGTCGCCTTCATATCGCTTTCGGAACAAGCGGGTGCAGACACCGAAACGCAGGGGCAAGGTCAAGTGGTCAATGTCGTCCGCAAGCGTTCCGCAAAGATCAACGGGACATATGAGGCCACCATATCGGCGGGAACGCGTTATGGGTTCCGGCCGTCACTCAATACATCGGCGACAATGCGCCGCGGCGACACCAGCTATGAATTAAATTTTTCGTCTTCTTCGCAGCGCTGGCTGAGTTTTGGTCCTGAAGATTTTAAGACAGCTTCCGCTGCGCTTATCGAACGGCGCTTTTACAATGGTAAAGACGGAAATGATCAGGCTGCGCTCGGTGGCGCGATTAAAACCAGGTTTGGCGGTGCGAAGGTTAATCTTAATGGCCAGTTGCGCTGGAGCGACTATTTCGACAGTCGCGAGGCGGAATATTTCAATAGTAATGGCGCGAACATAGGTGATGAGCTTCTGCTCCGCAGCGGGCCAATCAGCGACCTGCGTTATGAATTGGGCGGCGACATCGAATTTTCCATTTTGCCCAAGACCAATACCAAGATTGTGCTGCTGTATCGTTCAGCGCAGGAAAGCAACGACAGCAGCATCAAAACCGCCCGTATTGCACAGCCAGTGTCGCTGTTCGAAACACGAAGCCGAAACACCCCCACAGAAGCCGTTATACGCATGCAGAATGATTTGGGCGGCCTTGGCAGGCATGCGGTCCAATTTGGCGCTGAGATGGCTTATAATCGCTTGGCCGCGCGCTTCAGTGCTGCAAACTCCGTAGCCGGCGCTGTCACAAACTTGCCGGCGTCAAATGTCTTGGTCGAAGAAACGCGGTTCGAACCTTTTATCAGCGATATATGGACGCTTGGACCAGCGTGGAAGATTGAAGCCGGCGCAATCGCCGAGTTTTCGAAGCTGACTCTGTCCGGTGACAGCACCGCAGAACGCAGCTTTACCTTTATCAAGCCACGCGCAATCGCCACTTGGACGATCAGTCCTCAGACGACGTTAGAACTGCGGGCGGAGCGGCAGGTGGCGCAATTGAACTTCAACGAATTTGCGACATCGGTGGACGTGTCCGCCGGAAATCAGGTGGATGCAGGTAATGCCGATCTGGTGCCAGAGAAGACCACGACATTATCGGCGTTGATCCGGCATAAATTCCTGGATCGCGGCAGTGTCCAGTTTCGGGGCGATTATCGGCTAGTCAGCGATACACAGGATCTGGTTCCGATTACCGTTCGCGACGCTGGCGGCAATATTACCGCCCAATTTGATGGCGCTGGCAATATTGGTAAAAGCACAAAGTGGAATGGCGAGTTAGAAATCACGCTGCCGCTGGATTGGCTGACCAAACCTATCGGCTTTGCGGGTTTAGAGGTCCGCTATGTTGGCCAGTATCATGGCAGCCGTGTCACAGACCCTGTGACGGGCCTTAACCGACGCGTGTCATACTCCCCATTATGGCAGCAGCAATGGGACATTCGTTATGATATGCCGGATTTAGGCCTCGTCTATGGCGCTTCGTTCGGCGTTCGGGACGCTAGTTTTGCCTATTTCTTGAACGAAAAGCGCCGAATGCAACCGGGCACTCGGACAACGATTTTCATCGAATATAGCAAGTTTAAATTGGGAACGATCCGCTTTCA
>JAEMTM010000068.1 GCA_016462305.1 Sphingomonadaceae bacterium
GCACTTGGCGGCAGACGCGATCAACGGCCAACGTCAGAGGAAGAAGGGCAGCGCGCAGATCCGCGCGGACAGCCCCGTCCATTTTAGGCCGTGAACGCATAAAAAAGCCTATAGCGCATGGCCGGTCCGGCTTTTCTTGGTTTCAAGATAATGGGCGTTGTGTGGATTGGCAGTGATCTTGAGCGGTAGCCGCTCTGCAACCATGATGCCGGCATTTTGTAAGCCGTCCACCTTTTCAGGATTGTTGGTCAACAGGCGCACCCGTTCCACACCAAGCAATTCCAGCATCCGTGCCGCGACTGAAAAGTCGCGTGCATCAATGGCGAAACCCAACCGGGTATTGGCATCGACGGTATCAAATCCCTGATCCTGAAGCGCGTAGGCGCGAAGTTTGTTGATCAAGCCAATGCCGCGCCCCTCTTGTCGCAAATATAACAATATCCCCCAATTTGCGTCCGAAATCTGTTGCAACGCTTCGTGCAATTGCGGGCCGCAATCGCATTTCAGGCTGCCAAGAACATCGCCGGTGAGGCATTCACTGTGCAACCGGACAACTGGCGGAGATGAATCGCGCGTACCCATCAGCAACGCCACATGGTCCGACGCATCTACGGCCGTCCGGAAGGCGACAATTTCGGCATCGGCATTGGCGGCAACGGGAAGCCTAGCGCGTGCGGCAATGCGCAAGGCACCGCTGTCGTCAAAGGCAGCGACATCTTGCGGGCTAAAGAAAGCGGGGTTCTCGCCCGCATCCTCCAACACCAGAAACGCCGGAAGCAAACCTGCCAATCGCGCAAGCTCAATAGCCGCCGACGCCGATGGCCCATCATCCAATGGCAGCGCGGCAAAAGGCCCCTTCATCGGATAAGCAAGGTCAAGGCTTGGGTCGGCCACCGCCAGAGCAAGCCTGAGGTCCAAGTCGGACGGCGCCTTAATAAGCACCGGAAGGTCGCCATCTGCCGCCGCACGCTGGTTGGTTAATTTCAGTGTCGCCGCACGATTTGCCGAGAGCAATATCGCATGCGCGCCGGAAACATCTCGCGCTGTTTCGACCGCCAATAAAGTAAGCGATTGCCCCATATGCTGCACATTAACTGGCCAACCACGGCGCAGGGCATCAATCGCCATCGCTGCGCGGCGTGAGTCTCCCAACGCTGCGCGCGCCCCGATCAAAAGGTAAATTCCGTGACGATCGGCGCATGGTCGGATGGCTTGCCCCAGCCGCGCACATGTTTGTGCACGATATGCGCCTTTGCCTTTTCTTTCAGATCAGGGGTGACCCACATATGGTCTAGTCGACGGCCGCGGTCGGAAGTCTCCCAATCCTGGGCGCGATAGCTCCACCATGTATATAATTTCTTTGACGGATCGACAAAATGCCGCGCGACATCCACCCAGTCTGCCGCTGCCTGAATTTCCGCCAGATGTTCAATTTCGATTCGGGTATGGCTGACGACATTGACCAATTGTTTGTGGCTCCAGACATCTTGCTCAAGCGGCGCAACGTTAAAGTCCCCCGTGAGGACTGTCGGGTGCGTGACGTTACGCGACCATTCGGCCATGCGTTTTAGGAAAGCAAGTTTCTGTCCGAATTTTGAATTGACCTCGCTGTCGGGGACTTCGCCCCCGGCAGGAATGTAGACATTGTCGATCCGCACGCCCTTGGCTGCATCGATATTTAACTCTGCGCCAACATGGCGCGCCTCGCCATTGGCCTGCCAATCCTCCACCCTGCGGTTTATCAACGGCAGTTTGCTGACGATTGCAACGCCATGATGCATGGGCATGCCGTTGACGACGAAGTGACGGTAACCCAACTGCCGGAACAATCCTTCGGGAAAAAGGCTGTCGATGACTTTGGTTTCCTGAAGGCATAAAACGTCGGGCGCTTCTTCCTTCAAATAGCGTTCGACAATGTCGATACGGGCGCGGACCGAGTTTATATTCCACGAGGCGATGCGAATGGTCTGAGGCATAAGACGAAAGCCCTAGATGCCTGAAGCGTCAGGAGCAAGTCGGTGAAGACATTTACCTCAAAAAAGCAAAGCCCTCATCCCGGGGGCATTTGGGATGAGGGCTAAGCTTGCGTTCGTCACGCGGAGATCAGCGATGATTTAAGTCGTGGGCAACAGGGGGGAAACCACACGATCGTTCAGAAGCTGACATCAGAATGTATACTGTGCCTTTCCTGTCGTTCAGATGAACAACATTGGCGCACATTAGCAACTGGTCGGTGGTGTGCTTCCGTTCATCGCCAGATGTTATGATTTTCGCCTGACCGGCCGCGGATCTTTCCATGTGAACGCGTTTTTTGCGATCGTGCCATTATAGGTAATATCATTGAGTCGAATGGTGGTGCGGTTGTTTTTGGAATCCAGCGCGACCCAGCCATTCAAAGTCAATCCACCCGGCGCGCCGGGTTTGTTCACGAATATCATCGTGATGGTGCCATATTCGGGGCGCTTTGGATCGCGGACTTCGACACTGACAACGTCGTTAGTTGAGGTGGGCAGTATCTTGCCAAAGCGCGCAAGATCCTGACCGGGGTCAAGGAGGGCAGCCAGCGGACTGTTGCGGATCGGCCAGCGCTGGACTTGCTTCACCTCATAATCCACCATCGTCAGCGCACGCCCGTCGGCGACAATCAACAGCGGCACGTCTTTCTGATACTCAAACCGCACTTGCCCAGGCCGCTTCAACAGCAACTTGCCGGTCAGCGTCCCGCCGCTGCGGTCTGTCTGCGTGAAATTCGCGGACATCGTGCCCACAGCCTTCATATGCTGCACAACCCGCGCCATCTGCTCGGACGAAGACTGGGCGGGGCTAGGCGTCGTTGCAACGAGCGCAACCGGCGCGAACAACATGGCGTATTTTGAAAAAGTCATCTTTGTTTCCTTGGGATGGGTGACGGCGATCTCTATCCGGACTGCCTTGAACCGCGTCTTAATGGCTAAACCGGGTCGCCGTTGCGGTCGCGCAGCACTTCGCGGCGGCCAATATGGTTCGGCGCGCCGACGAAGCCGTCTTCTTCCATCCGGTCAATTAACCGTGCCGCGCTGTTGTAACCGATGCGCAATTGCCGTTGAATCCAGCTTGTCGAGGCCTTCTGGCTTTCGAACACGATCTGGCACGCTTTGCGATATTGCGAATCTTCTTCGCTGTCGTCGCCGCCCATGCCGCCAAAGTCGAAACCGCCGTCTTCGGGTTCTTCGGTCACGGCTTGAATATATTCAGGCTGCCCTTGGCCACGCCAATGGTCGGCAACGCGGCGCACTTCATCGTCGGAGACAAAAGGTCCGTGAATACGCGTCAATCCTCGGCCACCTGCCATATAGAGCATGTCGCCCTTGCCCAGAAGCTGTTCTGCGCCTTGTTCCCCAAGAATGGTGCGGCTGTCGATTTTTGACGTAACATGGAAGGAAATCCGGGTGGGCAGGTTTGCCTTGATGACGCCAGTGATAACATCGACCGACGGCCGCTGGGTTGCCATGATCAAGTGAATCCCCGCGGCTCGTGCCTTTTGCGCCAGACGCTGGATCAGGAATTCGACCTCTTTACCCGCCGTCATCATCAAGTCCGCCAGCTCATCAACGATGATGACAATCTGCGGCATCGGTTCGTAAGCGAGGCTCTCTTCCTCATATTGTGGCTGGCCAGTCATCGGGTCATAGCCGATTTGCACCTTGCGGCCCAATGGCGCACCCTTTGCTTTTGCACCGCGCACCTTTTCGTTGAAGTTCGCAAGGTTACGCACGCCAAGCGAGGACATCATACGGTAGCGCTCCTCCATCTGCTCAACTGCCCATTTTAGCGCGCGGATGGCCTTTGCAGGCTCCGTCACCACAGGTGACAGCAGATGCGGAATGTCGTCATAGCTGCTCAATTCCAGCATCTTGGGATCAATCATGATCATCCGGCACTGGTCGGGTGTCAGGCGATAGAGCAGCGACAAGATCATGCAGTTCAGGCCAACCGATTTACCCGACCCGGTTGTCCCTGCGACCAACAGATGTGGCATGGGCGCAAGGTCAGCGATAACGGGATCGCCGGAGATATTCTTACCCAAGATTATCGGCAACGCGCCCTTTTGCTCCGCAAAAGCGTCCGAGCCCACCATCTCCTGAAACACAACAGCCTCCCGGTGTGCATTGGGAAGCTCGATGCCCATCACTGTCCGGCCCGGGATGGTCGAAACGCGCGCGGACAGCGCGGACATGTTGCGCGCGATGTCTTCGGCCAACTGAACGACGCGGCTGGATTTGATACCCGCCGCTGGCTCAAGCTCGTACATCGTCACGACAGGGCCAGGGCGAACCGCGACAATCTGTCCCTTTACATGGAAGTCATCCAGCACCGACTCCAGCAGCCGTGCATTGGCTTCCAACGCCGCCTTGTCGAGTTTAGGCACTGAAATCGCAGGGGGCGGATCGAGCAACTCAAGCGATGGCAAGATAAAGCTGCCAAAGAAGTCACCCTGCCGCGCGCCAGTGGAAAAAGCGGCTTTTTTGGGCGCGAGCGTGCGGTCCTCAATCACTGGCGGCTTGCGTTGATCTGGTTCCACGGCCTTGCGTGGCGGCTTGGGCTCGACAATCTGCGGTGCAGGCAAATCGTCGCCCGTAAAGGCCGACATGCCATTGCCGGCGGTACCAAATTTGGGCACTGTCAGTGTCGGAATGCGTAACAGTGGTCGTTCCAACTGAAGCGATCGAATGACTAACACCACCCCGGCTGCCAACGCCCCGAGTATCAAGAACACCCGCAGTAAAGTGCCTAAACTACCCTTAATCTGGCTGACAAGTGCGCTGGCGGCATTGTCGAATAGCAAGGCAATCGCCCCGCCCCATCCCGCCGGGCGGCCAATGTCGCTGCCATGTTGCCAATAGGCCATGCCAAAGCCAATCAATAACATGCCGATGAGGCATAAAGACAATTGTCGTTTCCACTGCGGCTGCGGAACACCACGCCACAATCGCCGTGCGAAAACCAAAAGCAGCGGCAACAAGAAATATGCTGGCACGCCGAACACAAACAGCATGGCGTCCGCCACATACGCGCCGCTTTGTCCCATCCAGTTGTGCTGCACATCTGCCGCTGCGCTGTTAAATGCCGCGTCGCCTGCGGAATAGCTGAGCAGCGCCAGTCCGTAGAATATTGCAAACAGGCCCAAAGCCGCCGCGACAATCAGCGCGCCGCTGCGAATCAATGACGCGCGTATCATCTGACGCCAATTGGCGAGGTTCGATTTCGGGCTAAATTTTGAAACGCGCAAGGCCATGTTACGAATGCCGATATGTATGAAGTCGCAAAGGACCGAATGCGTCCCTTTTCGGCGTCAGCGGACTCCTCGTCAAGTATTACAGGGCAAAAGGGGGGCGTGAATATTTTTATACGGTCAAAATCCTCCTTTGAATCCCGCGCTGTGTTGCGGCATAAGGTCGTTATGAAAAACAAGGCAGATGTAATCATCATTGGTGGCGGCCTCATTGGTCTCACGCAAGCTCTGGCGCTCGCGTCACAAGGCATTACGAGCCATGTCATTGACCGCGCAGACCAGGCCAACATGTTAGAGGCGGGCTTTGACGGCAGGACCTTTGCGATCTCAAGCTCAAGCTACAAATTATTTGAAGCGATGGGCCTTGGTGATGCTTTAGCGGGCAAAGGCTGCCTTATTAAAAAGATCTGGGTAAGCGACGGGCTAAAACCGGGGTCACTCGATTTTGCGCCAGCCGAAGATGATGGGTTTTTAGGCCAAATGTTTGAAAGCCGTTATTTGCGCGCTGTGCTTTACAAGGCGGCGCAAGAACATGCCGCAATCCAATTGCACATGCCCGCAAACATCATCAGTAAGTCGCGTGATGCTGGCGCAGCGACCGTAACGCTTGAAGGTGGAACAGTGTTGACCGCAGACCTGATGATCGTTGCCGAAGGCCGCAAGAGCGAAACCCGCGAAGAGGCCGGAATCCACATTGCGCATTGGCAATATGCGCATCACGCGATTGTTGGCGCGATTTATCATGAACGGCCGCATAACAATATCGCCTATGAAATTTTTTACCCCACGGGGCCCTTTGCCGTTCTGCCTATGTTGGATGACGAACATGGCCGCCACCGTTCGGCGCTTGTCTGGTCGGTTGAATCTAAGGATGCTGCTGGCTACCTAAAGCTGTCCCCACGCGGCTATGCTGCTGAACTTGAAAAGGGCATGGGCGGATTGTTAGGCAAGGTCGAATTGTCCGCGCCTTTGTCGTCTTATAAATTGGGTTTCCACCATGCGGCGTCGATTACGGCGGAACGTATGGTGCTGATCGGCGATAGTGCGCACGGCATTCACCCCATTGCGGGGCAAGGGCTGAATTTGGGCCTGCGCGATGTCGCGGCGTTAACTGAGGTGCTGGTGGACGGCATGCGGCTTGGTCTCGACTTTGGCGATGCGCAGTTGCTTGATCGTTATGGCCGGTGGCGCAGTATCGACACGTTGTTGATTGCGGTTTCGACAGACGGGCTGAACCGGTTGTTTTCCATACCCGGCAAAACGGCATCGGCGGTCCGGCGTTTCGGGATGGCGATGGTGCAACGCGCTGCCCCGGCCAAGGCCTTTTTCATGGCCGAAGCACGAGGCGAAAGCGGCACGTTGCCCAAAATGCTACAGGGTGTTGCGGTCTAAAACTCAAATATGCTTACGTTACCGGAACAAGTCGGATTTCAACGCGGCGGTTGGCCGAACGGCCCGCTGCATCCAGGTTGCTCGCCTTTGGCTGGCTCTCGCCGTAACCACGGGCTGCCAAGCGTGCGGATTGCACACCGCGTGACGACAAATAATCGGAAACCGCAGATGCACGGCGTTCGGACAGTGCCTGATTATAGGCGTCTGATCCGGTGGAATCGGTGTGGCCCATGACATCGACATAGGTTTTTTCATATTGTTTCAGTGTCAAAGATACCTGATCAAGCGTATTGCGGAATCCCGGATCGATGTTCGAACTATCGACGCCAAAGGTAATTTCTGATGGCATATCAAGGACAAGATTGTCGCCGTCACGAATGACATTGACGCCTGTGCCAGCGGTCTGCTGACGCAGCTTTTTTTCTTGTTCGTCCATATAATAGCCAACGCCAGCACCCGCCAATGCGCCAATTCCAGCGCCCACGATCTTTTCCGTGCGGTCACGGCGTCCACCGATCAGGTCACCAAGCAGATAGCCGCCCAATGCCCCACCAACTCCGCCAATAGCGGCTTTAGAAATGGTGCGTTTCCCGGTTTCAGGGTCCGTCACACAAGCAGACAATGGAAGCATAGCCGTCAGCAGTATAAGCGAAATCGTCTGATTCTTTTTCATTATATTCCCTTTCAACTAGGGCTCCGTCTAAACAGCACCCATGATGAACCTGCGATGATTATTTCTGTCAGTTGCATCATCTCACCATAACGCATTTTTGCGCATTTTGTTGCCAAACACCCATTTTGGGCATTATGGCGCAAAGGTCCTTATGGAACCTCTTGACCCTTTCCCGTGGTTTGACGCCGCAACGATATTGGCGCTCATCGCCTTAAACGGTGTGTTCGCCATGTCGGAACTCGCCATTGTGTCCGCACGCACAGCCAAGTTAAAAGCCATGGCCGAAGACGGCAAGCGCGGCGCGTCGGCGGCGCTGAGGTTGGGGCGCGACCCCGGAAAATTCCTGTCCACAGTGCAAATCGGCATAACCCTCATTGGCATAATTGCTGGCGCATATTCGGGTTCTACGCTTGGCGGGCCGGTTGCTGATCGCATTGCCTTATGGGGTGTAGACCGTGAATGGTCCGAAACCTTAGGCTTTGGCATTGTTATCAGCATCACGACTTACGCGTCGCTGGTGGTGGGCGAGCTGGTGCCAAAGCAATTTGCGCTTATCGCGCCTGAGCGGATCGCCGTTATCATGGCTGGCCCGATGGAGCTGCTTGCGCGAATCACTGCGCCAATAGTGTGGACGCTCGACAAATCGAGCGCGACCATTTTTCGCGCACTTGGGCTGCGCCGCGATACCCGCGACGCGCTGAGTGCCGAAGAATTGCGCATGGTCTTTGCTGAAGCCACGCATGCAGGCATCATTGAGGAGCATGAGCATAAGGTCATTGCGGGTGTTGTCCGTCTTGCCGACCGGCCGGTGCGTGAAGTGATGACGCCGCGCACCGACGTGGACCGCATTTCCGCAGATGCTTCCGAAGAAGCGGTGCGCGATTCGCTTTTGCATTCGCTTCATACGCGGCTGCCGGTGACGGGCGAAGACGGCGACGACATTATTGGTGTAGTCCAATCACGCGATATCGTCGCGGCGCAAATTCGCGGCGAAGTGCTCGACATCCGCAGTTTGATGCGCCGTGCCGAGATCATTCCGGATCAGTTGGATGCCATGGACGCGCTTGAAATTTTGCGTTCATCCGATGTGCCAATGCTTTTGGTGCATGATGAATATGGCCATTTCGAAGGTATCGTGACGCCAAATGACCTTTTGGCGGCGATTGCTGGCGAATTCGCGTCGGACCAAGCACAGGGCAGTGCGCCCAATATCATCACGCTGGATGATGGATCAATGCTGGTATCTGGCTCAATGTCTGCTGACGCAATGGCCGAGGCATTGTCCATCGACCTGCCAGAAGATCGGGATTACGCGACGGCGGCCGGGCATGTTTTGCACATATTGCGGCATTTGCCTTCGGAAGGGGAGGCGTTCACCGATCAAGGCTGGCGCTTTGAAGTGGTGGATATGGATGGCCGCAAAATTGACAAGCTGCGCGTGCGACTTGCAGAAAAGGCAAGCAGAGTAGACGCAGTTGAGGGCTTGTGATTGCTTAATCGCTTGGTTAGGGCAAATGCTGACACGGATTACTAAGTTGGTAGCGTCCACAGGATATTGATATGGCCGATTTCTTTCTTCCCAAGAACAGCAAAGTCCAGAAGGGCGTTGTGCATGCCGCAAAAACCGGCGGCAAGAACAAAAAATTCAAGGTATATCGCTATGATCCCGATAGCGGGGAGAACCCGCGTTACGACATGTTTGAGGTGGATACCGACAATTGCGGCCCAATGGTGCTCGACGCGCTGATCAAGATGAAGGGTGAGCAGGATTCTTCGCTGACCTTCCGTCGGTCATGCCGCGAAGGTATTTGCGGTTCTTGCGCAATGAACATCGACGGCAAAAACGGCCTTGCCTGCACCACCGCGATTGAAGATTGCAAAAGCGAGGTTACCATCACCCCGCTGCCGCATATGGAAGTCATCAAGGACCTGGTTCCTGACTTCACGCATTTCTACGCGCAATATGCGTCGATCAAACCTTGGCTGCAAACGGTAACGCCCGAACCATCGGGCAAGGAGCGGCTGCAGTCACCAGAGGACCGTGCGAAGCTTGACGGCCTGTATGAATGCATCTTGTGTGCATGTTGCTCGACGAGCTGCCCTTCTTATTGGTGGAATAGCGACAAGTTTTTAGGGCCAGCCATTTTGCTGCAAGCCTATCGCTGGTTGGCAGACAGCCGCGATGAAATGACGGGTGAGCGCCTCGACGAGCTGGAAGATCCTTTTCGCCTCTATCGTTGCCACACGATCATGAACTGCGCCAACGCCTGCCCCAAGGGCCTGAACCCGGCAAAGGCCATTGCAGAAACGAAAAAGATGGTGGCTGAACGCCACCTATAAGCGTTTCAATGCACCATTAGGCTCTTATCGGTTAGGATTGCCGTTGGATACACCCGCTTTTGACAGCAGCCCTGACCCCGATAATCCGGGCTGGCTGAACTGGCAGATGACCGACGCCAGCCGTTACAACGGCACGGTGCTTGGCAAAATGCTCGTCCGTAGCGACGGTGATAACAAGGCGCGCCTGCGTATGTACCCCGAGCACCGGCACAGCAATTTGCGCAACGCGGTGCATGGCGGCGTCACTCTGGGCTTTATCGACGTAGCCATGTTCGGCGCGTCGCGCATGTTCGGCCTGATTGAGGCTGGCGCGGCGGTCACTTTAGACCTCTC
>JAEMTM010000069.1 GCA_016462305.1 Sphingomonadaceae bacterium
GCAATCACCGTGCCGACTTTGACGCCATCGGTCCCTTCCGCAACATGAATCGACGAAATCACGCCTTCGTCCACGGCTTCAAATTCCATCGTCGCCTTATCGGTTTCGATCTCGGCCAGAATATCGCCCGATTTGACGAAATCGCCTTCTTTGACCAGCCATTTGGCCAAGGTGCCTTCTTCCATCGTGGGTGAAAGCGCCGGCATCTTCAGTTCGATTGCCATCAATATTGCTCCACCAACACGTCAGTATATAATTCGGAAAGGTCCGGCTCTGGTGAAGTTTCGGCAAAATCGGCCGACTCATTCACAATTTTCCGGATCTCTTTTTCAATCACCTTCAGCGCGTCTTCGCTTACGCCCATTTCGGCGAGATAGGCCTTGCAACCTTCAATCGGGTCGCTGTTGTCGCGGACCAACTGGACCTCGTCACGGCTGCGGTACTTGGCAGGGTCGGACATGGAATGGCCCCGATAACGGTAGGTTTTCATTTCCAACAATACAGGTCCCTTTCCGCTGCGTACCCAATCCAACGCAACTTCCGCCGCGCCGCGCACGGCGAGCACATCCATGCCATCGACCTGAATACCGGGAATGCGGAAACTTTCACCACGGCGGTAAAGCTGGTCTTCGGAAGAGGCGCGGTTGACGCTGGTGCCCATTGCATATTGGTTATTTTCGATCACGAAAATGATAGGCAGCTTCCAAAGCTCCGCCATGTTGAAACTCTCGTACACCTGCCCCTGATTGGACGCGCCGTCGCCAAAATAGGCAAGGCATACGCCGCCATCGTTCGCATATTTATGCCCAAAAGCCAGACCAGCGCCAAGCGATACCTGCGCGCCGACAATCCCATGTCCGCCGTAAAATTTATGTTCGGTCGAAAACATGTGCATCGACCCGCCCTTGCCCTGTGAAATGCCTGCGGCGCGGCCGGTCAGTTCGGCCATGATGATATTCGGGTCGATACCATAAGCCAGCATATGGCCATGGTCCCGATAGCCGGTAATGACGCTGTCTTTGCCCGGCGTCAGTGCAGATTGCAGCCCAATTGCGACCGCTTCTTGCCCGATATACAAATGGCAAAAACCACCTATCAAACCCAGACCGTAAAGCTGCCCCGCTTTTTCCTCAAACCGCCGAATCAGCAACATGTCACGGTAGAACTTCAGAAGCTCTTCCTTTGTCGCTTTATACGGCACAGGCTCGGTCGGACGTTCCCGATTGGCGCGCGCGGCGTCTTCGCTGACACTTGCTTTCTTGGAAGCAGATTTTTTCGCTGGGGTGGTGGCCAAAATCATTTCCTTTAGTGGAATTTTTATTTGCGAATACAATGACACCTAGTCAAAATCGGTCTCGGTGAAAAGCGCTTTTCCGCTACGGAAATCCCTGCATAGCGATTCATTTGACGGCCAGCGCCTTAATCTAACGGAACAACAACCTCGTCAGAGGCAACAACGTTCAATTCTTTGCGCATGAGTTCGCCCGCAAGGTCCGGGTCGACATTGTCCCGGTCCAGCAATATCTGCCGATTTCTTAGAGCGTTCCGTTCTTTCTCCAACTTTGCCAGCTCAACTTTACGCGCACTCAAGGCCGCGCGATAGTCGGTCCAGGCAATGATTCCCGTCGGACCCAGCAACGCATAAGACGCGATTCCGAGCAGAGCCAGTAGCCCCAAAGCAGGCCCAATTACTGACTTCATATATTCCGGTTTTTTATTGCCTCGGGCCATGTTCACACAGAATCATATTTTACACGCGTTGGCAAGGATATCACGGTCAGCGGAAAATACTCCGACCGGCATATATGGCAGATGCACCAAGCTCCTCTTCGATGCGGATGAGCTGGTTATACTTTGCCAACCGGTCCGAACGCGCGAGGCTTCCGGTTTTGATCTGACCGCAATTGGTTGCCACGGCCAGGTCGGCAATGGTTGCGTCCTCGGTCTCGCCCGAACGGTGCGACATAACGGCTGTGTAGGACGCACGGTGGGCCATAGAAACGGCGGCCAGTGTCTCTGTCAAAGTACCGATCTGGTTGACCTTAACCAGCAAGGCGTTTGCAAGTCCCTTGCGAATACCCATCGACAGGCGCTCTGGGTTCGTAACAAACAAATCGTCACCCACCAACTGCACCTCTGAACCAATTTTGTCGGTGATGGCCTTCCAACCTTCAAAATCGTCTTCGCTCATGCCATCCTCAATCGACAATATGGGATAGTCCTTGCACAAGGCCGCGAGATAGTCAGCCATTTCATGCGGCGTCAGCGAGAGTCCCTCACCCGATATTTCATATTTGCCGTTGCGGAAAAATTCGGTCGCGGCGCAGTCCAGAGCCAAGACGACATCTTCGCCTGCTTTAAATCCTGCCTTCTCCACCGACGCCATGATGAAATCCAACGCATCACGGGTTGACGCCAAATT
This sequence comes from Sphingomonadaceae bacterium, assembly GCA_016462305.1. Taxonomy (GTDB): domain Bacteria; phylum Pseudomonadota; class Alphaproteobacteria; order Sphingomonadales; family Sphingomonadaceae; genus Sphingorhabdus_B. The sequence goes on from JAEMTM010000069.1 coordinate 2,423, forward strand.
GGGGGCAAAGCCGCCTTCGTCACCAACCGAGGTTGCCAGGCCCTTTTCATGCAGGCCCTTCTTCAACGTATGAAATATTTCTGAGCCCCAGCGGACCGCTTCCGCAATGGAGCCAGCGCCGACGGGCATGACCATGAATTCCTGAAAATCAATCGGGTTGTCGGCATGCTCCCCACCATTGATGATGTTCATCATCGGCACTGGCAGAACATGGGCATTTACGCCGCCAACATAGCGATAGAGCGCAAGGCCATGCGCATCCGCCGCCGCTTTCGCTACCGCAAGGCTGACCCCCAGAATGGCATTCGCGCCCAAGTTCGCTTTATTGTCGGTGCCATCAAGATCAATCATGACCGCATCGATATTTTCCTGCTCCTCCGCATCCAGTTCGACCAAGGCTTCAAAAATGGGACCGTTGACGGCCTCAATCGCCTGAAGCACGCCCTTGCCCATATATTTGGACATATCGCCATCGCGCTTTTCAACGGCTTCATACGCACCTGTCGAGGCACCTGACGGGACTGCCGCACGGCCGAAACTGCCGTCCTCCAACACAACATCAACTTCAACCGTCGGGTTTCCCCGGCTGTCGAGGATCTGGCGTGCATGGATGTCGAGGATAGCAGTCATATAATGGTCCGTTTGTGCGTGTGAGGCGTTATGCCAGCGCATCTATCCATGTGATCGGGTTTTGGCAACGGCGCACCGACATATCAATTTCAAAACTGAATTTGCGGTGCTATAGTTGAATAAGGCACCCGCAATACAAATATCGGTGGGTAGCAAGACAATTTCTTTCGCCCCAGTTGTTCAAAAGGAGTCACTCTTATGGCCGAGACCGTAAAGCCCGCACCCGCCGAGAAAGCAGCCATTAAGCCAGCAGCAGCCAAGCCTACCAGGGCCAAAACCGCTGCACCAAAGGCTGTAGCAAAGGCGCAACCAGCCCAAGGCAAGACCGACAATGTCAAATCAAAGGTCAAATCGGACATGCATAATTTTAAGGCCCAAGCCACCGACACCGTCCGCGCGGCAGCAGCCAAAGGTAAGGATCGTGCCACTGAGGCGGTTGGCAGCATCAGCAAACTTATCCGCGATAGCGCTGGCACCATCGACGATAATGTTGGAAAGCAATATGGCGACTATGCCCGCAGCGCAGCCGACATGGTTGAAGGCTTCGCTGGTAAGATGGACGCTAAGGATGTGGATGCGTTGGCAGAAGATGCGCGACAATTTGTCCGCAAAAGCCCTGCCGTCGCCATTGGCGCTGCGGCTGCAATAGGCTTTGTTTTGGCGCGTCTTGTGCGTTCGGGCGGTAAAGACGCCTAAGTAGCAACACAGGCGGCATTGCAAAATGCCACCAATGGCCGATAAGCGGGTATGATGAAGATCGAAGAACCTCAGCGCGAAGCGTTGGAAGACCTTGCACAGCCAATTGAGCCAAGCGCAAGCGAACAGATTGCGTTGGTGATGGAGGATCTGCGTGCGATGGTGAAGGCAGAAATGCTTTATCATCGGTCGCGGTTAGATTACACACGCCACGTATTGAGCTGGTCATTCCGCTATGGCGCAATCGCGGCCTTCGCATTTGGCGGCGCGTCCATTGCACTGGTGCTTGGGCTGGTCCTTACACTTTCGCAATTAATTGGCCCATTGGCGGCAACCTTATTGGTCACCATAAGTTTTGTAATCATCGGCATAGTTTTCGCCGCATGGGCCCGAAGATGGATGCGGAAAGTTTACTTCCCGGAAATGCAGAATAATGTCGACGATCTTACCTGAAAAACCTGTTGTTCCTGACCGGGAAAGCGTGATTTTGTCCAACGCTGAACGGCGGTATTTGCGGCGTAAGTTGAAAGACAGCTTGGCGGTCACGCGTGATGTCCTAAATCCACGCAATCAACTTCGACGGTTGGTCGAACATCAAACCACCCAAGCCAAGCAGATCGCAGACGAAACAGTTCAAGTTGCGAAGAAAAATGCCCCCGTTATTGGTGTTATTGGGGTCAGTGCCTTGTTAATTGCGACGCGCGGTCCGATTTCGCGTTGGATTTCGAGGCTGCGACACAGTAAAGCCAAAACGCCCACCAGCAAATGATATAGGAACGATATATGAGCAAGATTGGCGACAGCATCAAATCCGCAGCGGATAGCGCAAAAGCAACAACCTCACGTTCAAGCGCTGCAGCGCGTCAGAAGGCCTCGGTGGCCTTTGAAAAAGGCAAAGATGCTGCCCTGACTGGCGTAGAGCAGTCAAAGGTGATTGCACGCCAAGCAAAAGCAAAAACAATTGAGGGCGTGGATAAAAGCCCGCTGGCAATCATATTGGGCGGAATTGCCCTTGGTGTGATCGTCGGCGCGCTTTTGCCGCGGACCGAACGCGAGACCAAAATGTTGGGCAAGGCGGGCAAAAAATTGAACAAAAAAGCGCGCAAAATAGCCGAAGCAGCAAAAGTTGCAGGCATGAGCCAAGTGGACACGCTTGGGCTGAATGGCGAAGCGATGCGTGCGCAATTCAGAGAGCTTGTCAGCAAGGCCGCTCTCGCTGTAAAGGCCGCAAGTCAGGCCGCTACAGAGGCGGCCAAGGAAAAAAGTTAAGGATAGTTGTTTGAGCGTTACGAAATTACATCTCGTTTTCGGCGGCCGCGTTGACAACCCGCAAACGTTAAACTTTACCAACCTCGAAGATTTGGACATTATCGGTATGTTCCCCGATTATGCCAGTGCAGAGGAAGCATGGCGCGGAGCGGCCCAGCGCACAGTTGATGATGCCGAAATGAAATATGTTGTGGTGCATTTGCACAAGCTTTTGCAGCCCGAAAGCGGGTAACAGCACGTAGCGCCGATTAAGCGTGCCGATACCGCCACAATAACAATGGCCGCGCCAGCAATAATCCGGCGATAAACCCGCCAATGTGCGACCATATTGCGATAGCGATACCCAAGCTGGGCCCCACAAAACCAAGCGCAAGATTTAACCCCGCCCAGGCAATGGTTAAATGCAATGGCCGCGCATATTCGGCGGGGATCGGTCCCCAAGCCTTCGGTTTTTTGTTCGGAAAGAGGAGCACAAAAGTCCCAATAATCCCCGAAATCGCGCCGCTTGCGCCTATGGCTGGCGCCATCATGTCTAAAGACATCGGCCAAGCCATGAATGACGCAAGCCACTCCATAGCTGCGGCAACATAAGCCGATCCGATATAAAGCGCGAGATAGAGGCCACCGCCCAATACGCGCTCCACCATTTTGCCGATGAGCAAAAGCATGAGCATGTTCATCACGACATGCGCGACACCGCCATGCAGAAACGCCGCCGATAGTGGCGTCAAAAACGCTGGCACCAAAAAACCGACATCGGAAAATGCCGCACTACCGCTGCTGAGGCGAATCGGGAATAGCCCGCCCGATATGACCGCATATTGCCACCAAGACGGGACCAGCAATATTGCTGCGATCACCAGATTGATGACCACCAATGCATTGGTAACAGGGCCACGCGGAAACTGCATATCAGGCCGTGGCCGTTTGACGCTTCTCACCGAAGCGCATGATCAGATAAACTCGATTTTCGAAACGAGATAATATTTGTCGCCGGACGGCACAGTCAATTCGACCTCGTCTTCGACAACGCGTCCGATGAGGGCGCGCCCCAATGGCGAATTATACGAAATACGCCCCGCTTTTGCGTCGGCTTCGGTCTCGCCAACAAGTTGATAGCGCACGGGCTTATCATTTTCATCTAACAAGGTAACGGTCGCACCAAAGACGATTTTGTCGCCCGACAGGGTTGAAGGGTCGATAATCTGCGCACGACCAATCTTGTCCTCAATGTCCGAAATCGCGGCTTCAACCTGGCCCTGCCGTTCCTTGGCAGCATGATATTCGGCATTTTCCGATAGATCACCATGCGCACGCGCTTCCTCGATTGCTTCCACAATCAACGGCCGCTCATCACGAAGGCGCTTCAGGTCGGTCGTCAGCTTTTCATAGCCTTCGGCCAACATCGGATATTTCTCAAAACTCGCCATCAGGCAAAAACCCTTCGTCACAAAAACATCCCGACGAACGGGTGCTGGTCACCCATCCGATATGCAGTTCAATTGTCGGGGAAAGATACTGCGCCTGTTAATAATAGTCTTGAAGTGGCCGAACTTCAAGTTGCCGTTGTTGCAGTGCGGCAATCGCCTGCGCAACTGCCACACTTCCCGCAGCCGTAGTATATTGCGAAACCTTGCCCACCAGCGCGGAACGACGGATTTCTTCACTGTCTTTCAGGCTTTGCCAGCCTTCGGTCGTGTTGAAGATAAGTTGGATTTCGCCATCCTTAATCTTGTCGACAATGTGCGGGCGGCCTTGCGCAACCTTGTTCACGCGCTCGACCTCTATGCCCTGCGCCAGCAAATAGTCCGCAGTGCCGCCGGTCGCGCAGACGGTGAAACCGCATGCGATAACCTGACGGACGGCAGGCACGATCACCGGCTTGTCGGTATCTTTCACGGACACGAACAACTTCCCGCTCATCGGCGGTGGCATACGTGCGCCGATTTGTGATTTGGCAAAGGCCGTCGCAAAATCACGGTCAATGCCCATGACTTCGCCCGTTGATTTCATTTCGGGCGACAGCACGGGATCAACGCCGGGGAAGCGGTCAAAGGGGAACACCGCCTCTTTCACCGCGATATAATCAATATCGAGATTGATGGGCGGCAAATCTTTCAACTTCTCACCCGCCATGACGCGCGCGGCGATCTTGGCGATTGGCGCACCAATGGCCTTGGCGACAAACGGAACGGTGCGTGATGCTCGTGGATTGACCTCAATGAGGTACACTTCGCCGTCTTTCACGGCAAATTGGATGTTCATCAGGCCGCGCACATGCAGGTTGACCGCAAGCAATTCGGCCTGGCGGCGGATTTCCGCAATGATGTCGGCAGGCAGGCTATATGGCGGGATAGTGCACGCAGAGTCGCCGCTATGCACGCCTGCCTCTTCGATATGTTGCAGGATGCCCGCAACCACAACTTCGTCGCCATCGCATAAGGCATCGACATCAACCTCAATCGCGTCACGCAAATAGCTGTCAATCAAAACCGGCGAGTCGCCGGAGACAATCACCGCTGTCTGAATGTAATTTTCCAACTGCGCTTGCGTATCAACAATTTCCATCGCGCGTCCGCCAAGCACATAAGATGGCCGCATCAGCACGGGGTAACCAATATTCTCGGCGACCTTGATCGCCTCCTCCCGGCTGCGCGCAATGCCGTTTTCGGGCTGCTTGAGCTTCAACTTGTTGATCAGCGCGGCAAAGCGTTCGCGGTCCTCGGCCAAGTCAATGGCGTCAGGCGACGTGCCCAAAATAGGAATACCCGCCGCCTCAAGCGCCTTTGCCAAGTTCAACGGCGTCTGCCCGCCGAACTGGACAATGACACCCTTCAGCGTGCCATTCTGTTGCTCAACATGCAGGATTTCCAGCACGTCCTCGGCGGTCAGCGGTTCGAAATACAACCGATCCGATGTGTCATAATCGGTCGACACCGTTTCCGGATTACAGTTGACCATGATCGTTTCATAACCTGCATCCGCCAGTGCAAAGCACGCATGGACGCAGCAATAATCAAACTCGATCCCCTGCCCAATGCGGTTCGGCCCGCCGCCCAAGATGACAATCTTTTCACGGTTCGTAGGCGCACTCTCACACTCCGGCGTGCCAAAGCTTGGTGCCTCATAAGTGGAATACATATACGGCGTTTTTGCCTCAAATTCCGCAGCACAGGTGTCGATACGCTTGAACACCGGACGCACGCCCAATTTGTGGCGCAGCGCGCGCACTTCGTCTTCGGTCACTGCCCCCGCCATCGCGCGGGCGGCCTGCATCGCAATGCCCGAACCCCGGCGAATGGCCGTTTCCATGCCAGGCCGTATATTGACCGATTCCACCGCAAGATAGGCAAGCCTTTTGTCGGAAAAGCCCATGGCCTTCAAACGGCGCAGCGCCTCTTGGCTATTGGGCAGACCGTTGGTCTTGACGTCATTTTCGGCGGCGATGATTTCTTGTAGCCGTTCGAGGAACCATGGGTCGAACTTCGCGATGGCATGGATTTCTGCGACGCTCATGCCCTCACGCAGGGCTTGCGCCGCGACCAGCAAGCGGTCGGGTGTTGCGCGGCTGAGTTCCGCCGATAATTCATCCTTAGATGCGCCGCGCAGCGCATCGATATAATTGAAGCCCGAAAGCCCAGTCTCCAACCCACGCAGCGCCTTTTGCATGCTTTCATGAATATTACGGCCAATCGCCATCACTTCACCCACCGACTTCATCGCCGTGGACAGCAATGGTTCGGCACCCTTAAACTTTTCAAAGGCGAAACGCGGGATTTTGGTGACGACATAGTCAATCGTCGGTTCAAACGACGCTGGCGTTGCGCCGGTAATGTCGTTGGTAATCTCGTCGAGCGTATAGCCTACCGCCAGCTTCGCCGCGACCTTGGCGATGGGGAAGCCTGTGGCCTTTGACGCCAGCGCCGAAGAACGCGACACACGCGGGTTCATTTCGATGACGATCAGGCGGCCATCCTTGGGATTTACTGCGAACTGTACGTTCGAACCACCTGTTTCTACACCAATTTCCCGCAAGCAAGCGATACTGGCATTGCGCATGATCTGATATTCTTTGTCAGTCAGCGTGAGCGCAGGCGCGACGGTGATGGAATCGCCGGTATGCACGCCCATCGGGTCGATATTTTCGATGGAGCAGATAATGATGGCGTTGTCGGCGCGGTCGCGGACTACCTCCATCTCAAACTCTTTCCAACCGAGCAGCGATTCCTCAATCAACACTTCAGTCGTCGGCGATGCATCCAACCCGCCCGTGACGATATGGATAAATTCGTCGCGGTTATACGCAATACCGCCGCCAGTGCCGCCCATGGTGAAGCTGGGGCGGATAATCGATGGCAGGCCCGTGCGTTCCAACACCTCCAACGCTTCCTCCATCGAATGCGCGATGCCCGAACGCGCCGATTCCAGCCCGATTTTGGTCATCGCGTCGCGGAACTTGATCCGGTCCTCGGCCTTATCAATCGCCTCGGCATCCGCGCCGATCATCTCGACCCCATATTTCGCCAGCGTGCCATCGTTGAACAAAGCCAAAGCGACGTTCAACGCCGTCTGCCCACCCATGGTAGGCAAAACAGCGTCGGGGCGTTCTTTTTCTATGATCTTGGCGACGATTTCGGGGGTAATCGGCTCAACATAGGTCGCATCGGCCATATCCGGATCGGTCATGATCGTCGCCGGATTGGAATTGACGAGGATGATACGATACCCCTCCTCCCGCAGCGCCTTACACGCCTGCGTCCCCGAATAATCAAACTCGCACGCCTGCCCAATGATGATAGGGCCAGCGCCGATGATGAGAATGGATTTTATATCTGTTCTTTTAGGCATAATGTAGGTCCGGAACTTCCCTCGCCCCCTTTAGGGGGAGAGGGACAGGCGCGAAGCGCCAGGGAGAGGGGGG
>JAEMTM010000207.1 GCA_016462305.1 Sphingomonadaceae bacterium
GTTGCCAAGGTCGGCATCCACCGGACAATCGATCACCGCCATCGCCCGCGCGCCGCCTTCGGTTTCCAGCAGAACCGTCGCCGGACCAAAACCGTCCTTAACTGCGGGTCGCACAAAGCTGCGCACCCGCGCCTTGCCCTGGGGCGCATCATCGAGCGTGCGTGCTGTTGGCGCATAGCCCTTTGCCACGTCGCCGGACCACGGAACGCTGGGCTGCGTTGCCGTGTAAATACCGACCGCTTGCTTTGACATCACGCCGCCATTGGCCGTTATCAGGGCGGGCTTGGCCCCATCACGGCGCAGCGCGTCGACCATCGCGGCGATATTATATACGCCATAGCCATTGCCCGGGCCGCCAAAGAAGCTGAGCCCGCCGGTGAGCGTATAGTCGCCGAGCGCCCGGCCTGCATCCTGCATGCTGTCCACCGCCGCGAACACCGCGCAGGGAAAGCAGCTATAAATGTCCACTGAACCCAAGTCGGTCACGGCAAGGCCCGCTTGACCCAGCGCGGCAGGGATAGCGAAATCGAGCGCGGCGGAACGATGAATAGCTGCACGTTCGGACAAGGGTGGCTCTGCCGCCTCGGCAGCGCCCGCCAGCCACACCCATTTGTCTTGCGGAACACCCAATGCGCGCGCCTTGCCTGCGCTGGTCAGGATGACCGCGCCGCCCAGATCAACCGCATCCTGCGCCACATGCCAGCGCCGGTAAATGTCGGTCAGCGGGTAATTGCCATTGTCCCCGCTTTGCAGCGCCTCGGGGGATCGAAAACCGGGGAATTGGGCATGGAGCCGTGTTTCCGCTTTGGCCGAAAAGGCAGACCATAAGGCCGCCATCTCGCGGGCATAAGCGGCACCGTCAAGGCCGAGCGCCATCCGCCGCGCATTTTCAATGAGGCTATAGGCCAGCGGCATGGAAATGATGCCATGGCGGATTTCGGTGCGGCTAAGAATCGGGAAGCTGGACAGCCGATTGTCGAACGGGGTGTCCGAAGGAAGGCTCCAGTCCAAGGATACCCCCGCCTTGCGTGCGCGCTTGGCAGTGCCCGTTGCTTCAGCCGCGACCAACACCGCCATTTCGCAAGTACCGCGCCTTATGTCACCGGCCAGTTCGTTCAACATCGCCTGCGGGCTTTGGCCGCCAACATCGGCATAGATCAGGCGTTTTGCCGTAATCCCGCCCGCCGCGCCAAAGGCCTCGGGCGCGTTGTCGGGAGAGCCTGTGCCAAGGCTGACGCCGCTATCCTCAAACGTCCGGATGGCGGCGATGGTGTCAATCACGGCGGCAACGGCTTGCGACTGCCCGGTATCGGCGAGTGCCAATTTGATGGCAGCTCCCGCCAGTTCACGTGGGGCAGGCCATTCGCCAGCGACGGTCTTGCGGCTCGCCTCGCCCGCGCCAATGATTACTGGCGCACCCGCGTCAAAATTGCCCATGTTGCTCTCCCGATTATGTCTTAACTGCACGCTTAAATCTGCTAGCAGGCTATGCAAGAGATAAGGAGAGCGCACATGGCGAAATGGCCGAAATTGAAATGGGACACAGAACCAACCGGGCCGTTGAAGGGCATTAAGGTCGTTGACATGGCCACGGTCGTGCTTGGGCCTTATGCCACGGTGCAATTGGCCGATCTGGGCGCCGAGGTTATCAAGATAGAAAATAGCCAGGGCAATACGCCGGGCGACATGATGCGCCATGGCGGCGATTCGCCCACCAAGCAGCATGGGCCGATTTTCACGGCGCTCAACCGCAACAAAAAAGCGATCAACCTCAACATCAAAAAGCCCGAAGACAAAGCCGTTCTTGAGGCATTGTTGGAAGAGGCCGACGTCTTCATCCACAATGTCCGTATGGCTGGCGTCGAGCGGCTTGGCTTTGGCTATGCGGCGGTGAAGGCGATCAACCCCAATATCGTCTATGTGCATTGCGCGGGCTTTGGCGCGGGCGGTGCCTATGGCGAGCGGCAGGCATATGACGACCTTATTCAGGCCGCTTCGGGCTTTGCCGCCTTAAGCGAACAGCGCGATGGCGGACGGCCAACTTATTCCCCCAGCCTTGTCGCCGATAAGGTCAGCGGGCTGTTTGCCGCCAACGCCACGATGGCCGCATTGCTTGGCCGCGCGGGCGGACAGGGCGGGCAGTTTGTCCAAGTACCGATGTTTGAATGCTTCACCTGGTTCAACATGGTGGAAAATCTGTGGGGCGAAACCTTCGTCCCCGGCAATGGCCGCATGGGCTATACGCGCTCGGTCAACCCGCGCCGACGGCCTTATCCGACCAAGGACAGCTTTATTGCCATCGTCCCTTATAATGACCGGCAATGGGCGACATTTTTTGAACTGGGCGGGCGGCCCAATGTCTTCGACGACCCGCGCTTTTCCACCTATCAGGAGCGCACCAAGCACACCGGGGAGCTTTATGCGTTGATTGAGGAAGTCAGCGCGACGCGGACCACCGCCGAATGGCTTGACCTATTGGCGCAGCATGACATTCCGGCGATGAAATATAACCGCATGGCCGATGTGCTGGCCGATCCGCATTTGGCCGATGTCGGGTTTTTTGAAGAACGGGAATCGCCGGACATCGGCAAATATCGGTCGATGAAGCATCCCGTGCATTATGCCGGGACGCC
>JAEMTM010000208.1 GCA_016462305.1 Sphingomonadaceae bacterium
GACATCGCCATCGGCAAAGGCGCGACGGCGGCAGTCCATATCCTTAATATCGGCGGCAATTATGGCCGCGTTGAACTCAACGTCACCTTGCATGAAAAAGCGGATTTCAAACTGGGCGCAGTGCAAATTGGTGGCAAGACACAAACGCTTGAGATCATCACCACCGTCACTCATGCCGAACCCAACGCGACGTCGTCGCAGATTGTCCGCTCGGTTCTCGCTGGCACCGCGACAGGAACCTATTTGGGCAAAGTCGCCGTGGCCCGTGATGCCCAACTGACCGACAGCGTGCAATCGGTGAAGGCCATGCTGCTTGACCGCAGCGCGACCGCCAATGCGAAGCCCGAACTCGAAATCTACGCCGACGACGTCAAATGTGCGCATGGCTGTGCGATTGGTGAGTTGGACCCGATGGGGCTTTTCTATTTGCAAGCACGCGGCATTGCGCCTGCGGATGCAAAGAAGTTGATGTTGCAAGCCTTTGTCGCTGGCGTGTTTGAAGGTGCGGCGGATGAAGAGATGCTGACCGAAGCGGCGTTGAAGAAATTGGGGGATTTGGTGTGAGTGAAATCACCGCCATGTCTCCCCTCCCGCAGGCGGGAGGGGCTGGGGGTGGGCCCCCGACTTCAGCGTCAGAAAGTTCGCCTGCGGCTCACCCCACCCCTAACCCCTCCCGCCTGCGGGAGGGGAATGTTCGCGACCAATTCCCCGGCCTTGCCAACAACTGGCATTATCTCGACACAGCCGCGACCGCGCAAAAACCGCAAGTCGTGCTCGACGCGATGATGCGGGCTGGCGGCGTGGATTATGCCACCGTGCATCGCGGTGTCTATGCGCGGTCGGCGAATATGACTGTGGCATTCGAAGCGGCGCGGACCCGTGTGGCGCGCTTCATGGGCGCGGCTTCGACCGATGAAATTGTGTTTGTGCGCGGTGCCACCGAGGGCATTAATCTTGTCGCGCAAAGCTGGGGCACAGCGAACTTGACGGCGGGCGACCGCATCATGCTCAGCCAGTTGGAGCATCACAGCAACATCGTGCCATGGCAAATGCTTGCCGAGAAGGTTGGGGCGCATATCGATGTCTGTCCGTTGACTGCGGACGGCCAAATCGACCTTGACTGGTTAGAGACGCATTTGACGCCAGCGCATAAGATGGTCGCGTTGGCGCATGTGTCGAACGTGCTTGGATCAGTGCTCGACGCGAGACGCGCAGCAGATGCCGCGCATGCGGTTGGTGCAAAATTCTTGCTCGACGGCTGCCAGGCGGCACCGCGGATGCATTTGAACATGGCGGACCTCGCCTGCGATTTCTATGTCATGTCCGGGCATAAATTGTACGGCCCGACGGGTATTGGCGTGCTGTGGGCGCATGCCGATATGCTTGAAGCGATGCCTCCATGGCAAGGCGGCGGCGCGATGATTGACCGGGTGACGTTTGAAAAGACGACCTACGCCCCTGCGCCTTCGCGGTTTGAGGCGGGAACGCCGATGATCATTGAAGTCATTGGATTGCACGCCGCTATCGATTTCATCGACAGCTTTGGCCCCGAAGCCATTTTCGCGCATGAAAGCGCGCTGGCCGCGCAGACGCGCGATGCTTTGCGTGCGATCAATGCGATCACTTTATACGGTCCTGAACAATCGGCGGGGATAGTCTCCTTCTCGATGGAGGGCGTGCATCCGCATGACATTGGCACGATATTGGACGAAGAAAATGTCGCCATCCGCGCTGGCCACCATTGTGCGCAGCCGTTGATGGACCATTTGGGCGTCCCTGCCACCGCGCGGGCGAGCTTTGGAATTTATAATGATGAAAATGATGTCGCGGCTTTGGTGCGCGGCCTTGCACGGGTGAAGAGGATTTTTGGATGAACGAGAACATCCGCATACAAGAAGTCGATAGCGTAGAAAAACCCCCAAAGGCGCGGGTCGAAAGCGCAGCCGTTGCGTCCGAACGCAAGAAGGATTATCTGGAAGGCTTCCTCGCGCAAAAGCCCGCCGCGCCCGCACCAAGCGAGCCCGATGGTGATTTGTACGAGGCGGTGATTGCCGCGCTTAAGGAAATATATGACCCCGAAATTCCGGTGAACATTTATGACCTTGGCCTGATTTACAATGTCGAGATCAATGATGGCCATGCCGTCGTTTCGATGACACTGACGACGCCGAATTGCCCGGTTGCAGAATCGATGCCTGGCGAAGTTGAACTGCGCGTGGGCGCGGTGCCCGGCATTGGCGATGCCGAAGTGAATTTGGTGTGGGAGCCAGCATGGAGCCCGGCCAATATGACCGATGAAGCCCGTTTGGAGCTTGGAATGTTATGACCGATGTGAAAACACGTGCACGCCCTGCGGCAGTTATGCTCACCCCGGCATCCGAAGCGCGCATTGCCGAACTGATGTCCAAGGCACCCGATGGGGCAATCGGCGTGAAGCTGTCCACCCCGCGCCGTGGCTGTTCAGGCCTTGCTTATTCGGTCGATTATGTGACTCAAGCCGTCGCGTTCGACGAGAAGATCGAAACCCCAGGCGGCGTGCTGTATATCGACGGCGGATCCGTGCTGTATCTCGTTGGTTCAATCATGGACTGGGTCGAGGATGAATTTGCCGCAGGCTTTGTGTTCACCAA